>NZ_JAVWUP010000001.1:0-19592 GCF_036667095.1 Gordonibacter sp.
CGGGACGCAGAGGCCGCAGGTTCAAATCCTGTCAACCCGACCAGAAAAGTGCAGGCCAGACGTTCGCGTCTGGCCTTTTTCTTGCCCGCCTCAGGCAAAACCGCATTTCAGGGTTCAATCAGGGTTCAATCGTTTGGGGTATCATTGTTGGATCAACCGCGCCAAAGCAAAGACCTCTCTCTTGTTGTCATCAAAACAGCCCGATCAATTGCGATAAATCCGGCAGTTGCGCTTATCTTGCCCCCTCAATTGCACTTAAACTGGCATTCAGCCGCGACGTTAATCACGGGTTGTTCGACAAGCAGTGCTGAAAGCCTATGAGAGGAAGATTCCTTGCGCTCTGCAATAACGTCGTTCCAGCGATTGAGGATCTCGTCAACATCAGACGAGATGCGTGTTCCGACCACTACGGCAAGCTCAAGTACGTCGGTCAAGCTCGTCACTATCGGCTCGATTTCCCCTTCGTGATACGAATCGAGCGCCGCCCTGTACGAGTCGGTGTTATGAAGAATACCGACCGAAATTGGCAGCGTTGAATAGAGCAACAACTCGTCACGCGCTAAAACACGATGCAGCAAGGCCCGTCCGGTTCTGCCGTTGTCATCGGTGAAGGGATGGATCGTTTCGAACTGAGCGTGGAATAGGGCAGTTTTGATGATGCTTATTACTTCGCCTCGTTCGCCCAAGGCTATCAGGTTTTGGAGGTGCTTTTTCACCTGGCTGGCGTGTGGAGGGATAAAA
Organism: Gordonibacter sp.; assembly: GCF_036667095.1. Classification (NCBI taxonomy): domain Bacteria; kingdom Bacillati; phylum Actinomycetota; class Coriobacteriia; order Eggerthellales; family Eggerthellaceae; genus Gordonibacter; species Gordonibacter sp. The sequence continues at coordinate 742 of NZ_JAVWUP010000001.1, forward strand.
AGTGCACCGCGCGGACTGAAGGGGGTACCGCCAACCAATACCCGCTCTTCGCGAAGCTCCATTTTTCATCAGAATTCGACAGAAGCGTGTCGTGAACCCGGCATATTGCGCTGACGGCGACTCGATAGGTTGGCGTTATCTTGCGTCGCTTGTTTTTGGGAATAAGCATGAGATCTTCGGCACTGCGGCTCCAATCGCAGGTTTCATATTTGATTCTCGGGAACATGTCATGCTTCGATCAAAGGAGATTCACTTCCGCAAGTATACGTCTAACGGAAGTGAAACACGATTCGCTTCCGTTAGGTTGTTGGAAGAGGAGGCGAAAAGACTTTCCTCAAGGTGACCTGCATCGCTACGCCCGCAGGAGGTATCGCGACCAAAAAGCTCTCGGAAGTGCTGCGAAGCGGGTTGGCCATGTCGCGCAAGACGCTGGCAAGCCTTGTGAAACGAGGCCGCGTGAGTGCGGCCGAGGGGCCGGATATCCTGACGGTCAAGCTTTAGGCGCGTCAAACGGTGATTGTGCGAGGTTCGCGGGGCTGAATCTGCCGGCAGGCCGCTCACCAAGATAAGCTCGCTAGCTTCCCTCTTTCGCGGTCAATTTGTCGTGAAATAGGGAAGCCTTCTTCTCACGAGGCGGTATTTGAGGTAATATACGCAGAGTTGTCGACCACCGAACTGAAGGGATGTAACTTTTAAGGAGCATCCCTTTTTTGCATAGCGTATGCTAATCTGGCGGGGTTAGAGTGGTCGAGGTGCAAAGGCACGTGCATTTCGCACGACAAACTTGGAGGAACGAATGAAAATCTTGGGTATGGGAATGCCGGAGCTGCTTATTATCTTGGCAGTCATCCTGTTGATCTTCGGGCCGAAGAACCTTCCGAAGCTCGGCGGCGCAATCGGCAAGACCGTCAAGAACCTCCGCGACGGCATGGGTGGCCCCAAGAAGGCCATCGACGAAGCCGAGGACGAGGAAGAAGACGGCGAAGAAGAGGTCGTTGAGGAAGTCGTAGAGGAGAAGCCGGTCCGCAAGACGACGACGGCTGCCAAGAAAACGACGACTACGGCGGCAAAGAAGAAGGCCGAATAGCACGCGGAATCGAAGCAGTCTGCGGTATGCGCTGACGGCTTGGCCGAGCGCATGCCGCTTTTTTGTATATCGGGCGGCCTTCGGGCCTGCACCTCCGCTTAACAGTCACTGAAACTGCGCGCTTGGCAACCGAGCGCGCCTGTTGTATGTTATGGACAGGTGAGACAGCAATGGCGAATGACAATTTTATTCTTACGCAAGAAGGCAAAGTCAAGCTCGAGGAAGAATTGCACTACCTCGAGACCGAGAAGCGCGCAGAGATGGGCGAGCGCATCAAGACCGCGCGCGAGTTCGGCGATATCTCGGAGAACTCCGAGTACGACGACGCGAAGAACGAGCAGGGCATGGTGGAGGCGCGTATCGCCGAGATCAGCCGTATCCTCTCGGAGGCCACGGTCGTCACGGCGCCGAAGCGTTCGAACAAAGTGAACATCGGCAGTGTGGTCACCGTGGACATGGGCGGCAAAGAGCGCGTGTTCACCATCGTGGGCGGCGCGGAAAGCGATGCCGCAGCCGGCAAGATCAGCAACGAGTCGCCCGTCGGGTCGGCATTGCTGGGCCACAAGAAGGGCGATGTTGTCGAGACGACCGGGCCTACCGGGCGCGATATCGTCATGACTATCGTGAAGATCGAGCACTAAATGAGCGACACCACCGAACAGACTATCGAAGATGATCCCATCGCGGTGCGGCTTGCCAAGCGCGAAGCGCTTATCGCGGCGGGCGAGAACCCCTATGGAAACGCGTTCGCCTACTCGCACCATCTGGGCGATTTGGTCGTGCAGTACGCCGAGCTGGCCGACGGCGAGAGCACCGAAGACGAGGTGCAGGTGGCCGGCCGCGTCATGGCCAAGCGCGACCAGGGCAAGCTCGCCTTCCTCGAGCTTCGCGACTCCACGGCCGATATGCAGCTGTTCTGCCGCATCAACGCGCTTGGCGAAGACGAGTTCGCGAAGCTCAAGGACCTCGACGTGGGCGACTGGATCGGCGTGTCGGGCACCATGATGCGCACGAAGCGCGGTCAGCTGTCCGTGTCGGTGCAGTCCTTCGAGCTTTTGAGCAAGTCGCTGCGCCCGCTGCCTGAGAAGTTCCACGGCTTGGCTGACAAAGAGACGCGCTATCGTCAGCGCTATATCGACCTGGTCATGAACCCCGAGGTGAAGAGCACGTTCGAGAAGCGTTTCAAGATCGTCGCGGCCATCCGTCGCTACATGGAGGATCAGGGCTTCTACGAGGTGGAAACGCCTATCCTACATCCCATCCTGGGCGGCGCGAACGCACGTCCGTTCGAGACGCACCATAACGCGCTCGACCGCGAGTATTACCTGCGCATCGCCACCGAGCTGCACTTGAAGCGCCTTATCGTGGGCGGCTTCGAGAAGGTGTTCGAGATCGGGCGCCAGTTCCGCAACGAGGGCATGGACCCGTACCACAACCCCGAGTTCACCACGATGGAGTTCTATCAGGCGTTCAGCGATCTTGAAGGCATGATGGAGCTTACGCAGGGCGTCGTGCAGGCGGCAGCGCTCGCCTCGATTGGCACGCTGCAGGTCGAGTACCAGGGCACGGCGGTTGACCTGAGCGGCACGTGGCGCCGCGCGACCATGATCGAGCTGGCAAGTGCCGGTGCGGGCGAGGACGTGAGCTTCGAGCGCACGCGCGACGAGCTGGTGAGCATCCTCGAGCGCAACGGGGGCCATGCGGAGGCCGCCTGGGGCAAGGGCAAGCTTATTGCCGAGGTATTCGAGGCAGTGGCCGAGGAGAAGCTCATCCAGCCGACGTTCGTGACGGAGCATCCCCTCGAGGTGTCGCCGCTGGCCAAGAAGAAGGCCGGCGATCCGAACCTCACCGAACGCTTCGAGCTGTTCGTTTGCGGTCATGAGTACGCCAACGCCTTCGGCGAGCTGAACGACCCGGTCGACCAGGCCGAACGCTTCCGCGCGCAGGTGGAGGCCAAGGATATGGGCGACGACGAGGCTATGGGCTACGACGACGACTACGTGCGCGCGCTCGAGTACGGCATGCCTCCGGCGGGCGGGTGCGGCATCGGCATCGACCGCTTGGTCATGCTGCTCACCGACGCTCCCTCCATCCGCGACGTGCTGCTGTTCCCGCACATGAGGGACGAAGCGCGAAACTGACGGTCACGACGAGGGCATCCGAAATCCGGATGCCCTCGCTGGTTGAGGGGCTCGAAAGACCTGGATGCCCTCGCTGGTTGAGGGGCTCGAAAGACCTGGATGTCGCCTCGGCGGGTGTGCGATCCTTATCGGAGAGGGCGTCGGAGGGGGTTTGCGGGAAAGCTGCCCGCGTTGTTCGTGCCATGCGGATGCGGTGCCGTCCCCGTAATGGCGAGTGATAGTCCGTGCGTTCTCGTGTGGAACTCGTGACAAGCAGGTATCGAATTAGCACTCGATTAACAAGAGTGCTAGCATGTAGGTGAAACACTACTGAAGCTCCGCGAGAATCGAGGCTTACATGTCTTTTGAGAAGTTTACCGACAAAGCGCGCAAGGTGCTTGTCCTGGCTCAGGACGAGGCTCGCACGCTGCATCAGCCCTACGTAGGCACCGAGCATATCCTGCTCGGCCTTATACAGGAGAAGGACGGCCTGGCGGCCCAGGCGCTCGACCGCCTGAATGTGAAGTACGACGCGGTCGTGCAGGCCATCCGCCAGGTCGTCTCCATTGACGAGGATACCGACGTGTCCGGCCACCTATCTTTCACGCCACGGGTGAAGCGCGTGCTGGAGAACTCCCTGCGTGAGGCCATGCAGATGGGTCAATCCTATATCTCCACCGAGCACTTGCTGCTCGGCATCGTGCGCGAGGGCGACGGCACGGCACTCGAGGTGCTCACGCGCCTGAACGTGTCCGGCGACAACGTGCGCAGCGCACTCAACGACCTGGTGGGGCAAAGCCCGGTCTACGCTGGCCGCAACGCGTTCGACCAGGGCAACAATGCGGGCGACAGCGTGCTGAAGGAGTTCGGCACCGACCTTACCCAAAAGGCGCGCGACGGCAAGCTCGACCCGGTCATCGGCCGTGCGGGCGAGATCGAGCGCGTCATGCAGGTGCTCTCCCGCCGCCAGAAGAACAACCCGCTGCTCATCGGCGAGCCGGGCGTGGGCAAAACGGCCGTAGCCGAGGGCTTGGCCCAGCTGATCGTGTCCAACCAGGTGCCCGACATCCTGCGCGGCAAGCGCCTGTTCACACTGGACGTGAGCGCGCTCGTGGCTGGTTCGAAGTACCGCGGTGAGTTTGAAGAGCGCCTGAAGAAGTGCATTAAGGAAGTGATGGATTCAGGCGACATCATCCTGTTCATCGACGAGATGCACACGCTTATCGGTGCGGGTTCGGCCGAAGGCTCTATCGACGCTGCCGCCATCCTGAAGCCGCCGCTGTCCCGCGGTGAGATCCAGGTGATCGGCGCTACTACTATCGAAGAGTACCGCAAGCACCTGGAGAAGGACACCGCGCTGGAGCGCCGCTTCCAGCCCATCACCGTGGGCGAGCCTAACGAGGAGCAGACAGTGCGCATCATGGAGGGTCTGCGCGACCGCTATGAGGCGCATCACCAGGTGAAATTCTCCGACGACGCGCTGCAGGCCGCCGTTTCACTGGCCAGCCGCTACATCCAGGACCGCTTCTTGCCCGACAAGGCCATCGATGTGATGGACGAGGCGGGCGCGCGCATGCGCATCCGCAACATGACGCTGCCGCCCGAGTTACGCGAGCTTGACGACGAACTGCGCCGCGTGCGCGGCGAGAAGGACGGCGCCATCGCCGCCCAGGACTTCGAGCGCGCTGCAACCCTGCGCGACCAAGAGGCCCAGCTGAAAGAAAAGCGCGAGACGGCCGAGAAGGACTGGGAGGAAACCGCCCAGAAAACCGTCCACCAGGTGACGGTCGAGGATATCGCCGACGTGGTGTCCATGACCACGGGCGTTCCTGTGTCGAACCTGACCGAGGCGGAGACCGAGAAGCTGCTGCGCATGGAAGGCGTGCTGCATGAGCGCGTCGTGGGCCAGGACGAAGCGGTTACGGCGCTGTCGAAGGCCATCCGCCGCTCCCGTAGCGGTCTTAAGGACCCCAAGCGCCCTGCCGGCTCGTTCATCTTCCTCGGCCCGTCGGGTGTTGGCAAGACCGAGCTTTCCAAGGCGCTCGCTGCGTTCCTATTCAACTCGGAGGACGCGCTGTTGTCCTTCGACATGTCGGAGTACATGGAGAAGCACTCGGTCAGCCGTCTGGTAGGCAGCCCTCCGGGCTATGTGGGCTTCGACGAGGGCGGCCAGCTGACGAAGGCTGTGCGTCAGCGCCCTTACTCGGTTGTGCTGTTCGACGAGATCGAGAAGGCGCACCCCGACGTGTTCAACATTCTGCTCCAGATTCTGGAGGAGGGACGCTTGACGGACGCGCAGGGCCGTACGGTAGACTTCCGCAACGCGGTCATCATCATGACCTCGAACGTGGGAGCACGCGAGATCGCGCAGCCGGCGACGCTGGGCTTCTCGACCGACGACCATGCGGGGCTCTCTGACAAGGAGATTAAAAGCCGCGTCATGTCCGAGATGAAGAAGCTGTTCAGGCCCGAGTTCTTGAACCGTATCGACGAGATCATCGTGTTTAAGTCCTTGAATGCCGAGCAGATCGCCCAGATCGTGAAGCTGATGGTGGCGGATCTGCGCGAGCGTCTGATCGCGCAGAACATGTCCATCAATCTGACCGATGCGGCGTGCAAGCTGGTGGCCAAAGAAGGCACCGATACCGCATTCGGCGCCCGTCCGCTGCGCCGGGCTATCCAGCGTCTGCTGGAAGATCCGCTGTCCGAGGATATCCTCGAGGGCAAGTGGACGACCGGTTCTATCATCGACGTGGACGCGGTTGACGGCGAGTTGGTGTTCACCCAGGGTTCAGGGGCTATCCCCGAGCCCCGGAAACGTGATAGCATAGCACGGGAAGCCGAACTGCTGCTGACGAACTACGATCTGGGCCATGCCGGAGTTTCTTCGGGCGGCGGGTCGGTGTCGGGCGGTGCGGCCGACTAACGGGCGCACGATGTGATCGAACGGGCATCGCGTAGGCGATGCCCGTTTTCTCGGTAGGGCAACGAAGGATACTCCATGTCTCAAACGATTGACCCCATTTTCTCGTCGGAAGTGCTTCCGGTGCCGGTGCTTACGGAAGACGGCTTCGACTTCGATGCGCTTTCTCAGTCGCTACATGGGCTGAAGGGCGAGGTTGACAAGAATCCCAAGACGGCGGCCATCATCCTGGCGGGTGGCACGGGGGAGCGGTTCGGCAAGGAAGGCGGCAAACAGCTGGTGGAAATCGCCGGCAAGCCCATCCTTACCTGGTCGGCCGAAGCATTCGACGCGGTGGGCGATATCGGCCTCATCGTGATCGTGTGCCCGGAGGACCGCTGCTCGGAGTATTTGAAGTGTGCTATCGATCCGTTCCCGTTCGTCACGCCTATCGTCGTGGCCTCCTCGGGTCCTAGTCGTCAGGAATCGGCGTTCTCGGGTTTGGAATTCGTACCCGACGAGTACGAGTACGTCATCCTGCACGATGGCGCCCGCCCGCTGATCTCACCTGACCTTATCGCGCACACTATCGCCACGCTGAAGGGAAACATCGACTGCGACGGTGCCGTCGTGGCTCATCCGGCGGTTGACACCCTCAAGGTGGTGGAAAACGGCGTTATCGTGGGCACGCCCGACCGGCGCGTGTTCTGGAATGCCCAGACGCCGCAGGTATTCCGCGCGGGCATCTATCGCCGCGCCCACGCCTCGGCGCTCTCCGACGGTTTTGTGGGAACCGACGATTCGGCTCTGATCGAGCGCTTGGGCGGCCGTGTGCTGGTGGTGGAGGGCAAGCGCGACAATATTAAGCTCACCGTGCCTGAAGATTACCTGATGCTGGCTGCGGCAGTGCGCGCGATCTACCTGAAGGATCTCGAGCGATGACAGGCCTCGAGCCTTCCTCGTTCGACCCCACGCGCCTGCGCATCGGGCAAGGCTATGACGTACATGCCTTCGCCGAGGGTCGCAGGCTTGTCCTCGGCGGCGTGGACATCCCCCACGTGCGCGGCCTGCTGGGGCATTCCGATGCCGATGTGCTGGCTCACGCCATATCCGACGCACTGCTCGGCGGCGTGCGCGGCGGCGATATCGGCAGGCTCTTTCCCGATACCGACCCGGCGTACAAAGATGCCGACTCGCTGGTCCTGCTGGCTGCGGTAGCCGCCTTCGTGCGGAGCCAAGGATACGAGATTCTCGACGTCGACAGCGTCGTCGCAGCCCAGGCACCAAAACTATCTCCCTATCGCGAAGCCATGCGCCAGAACCTAGCTACCGCGATGGGTGTTTCCGTCGACAACGTCGGCGTGAAAGCCACCACCACCGAGCACCTCGGTTTCGAAGGCCGCGAAGAGGGTATCTCTGCCACCGCTGCCTGCCTTCTCTGTCGATGTAAGTAGCGCCAAGTCTGCGACCGCCGAAGAACGGGCGGCCCTGTGCTACAATTCTGCATCGAAAGAGACGGGACATTCATGAATATATTCAAAACTATGGGGGAAGATATACGGGCGGTCAAAGAGCGCGACCCCGCAGCTCAGGGCTCGTTCATCATCTGGCTTACCTATCCGGGTCTGCATGCGCGCTGGTCGCATGTGATCGAGCATTTCCTATGGAATCACGGATGGTGCCGGCTTGCTCGCGTCTCTTCCCAGTTCACCCGCTTTATGACGGGTGTGGAGATACATCCGGGTGCCGTGATCGGCCGACGTTTCTTCATCGATCATGCCATGGCCGTCATCATCGGCGAGACCACGGTCATCGGCGATGATGTGACGTTGTACCAAGGGGTCACACTTGGCGGTACGGGCAAGGAGACCGGCAAGCGACATCCCACGTTGCAAGATAACGTGCTGGTGGGTGTCGGCGCGTCGGTGCTGGGCAACATCGTGGTGGGCGAGAACTCGAAGGTGGGCGGCGGCGCGGTCGTAGTCTGCGACGTTCCCCCCAACTCGACCGTCGTGGGCATTCCTGGACGCGTCGTCATGCGCGATGGCATGCGCGTCGAGAGCGAGAAAAAAGACGCGGAGCTGCATAAGGAGAACCTGCCCGACCCCATCGAGGAGCAGTGCGACAACCTCTGCGAGCGCCTTGAGGTGCTTGAGCGGGAGATGGCGGCATTGCGGGAGAGAAGCGCGTAAGCACGGCGAATTTGAAACGGATGTGCGACGGAGGGCCGCCGTAGCCGCAGGCGACGGGGATCGTCGTCGCACGATAGACGGGACGTGAGGATATGATCAGGCTCTACAACACGAAAACGCGCAGCAAGGTGGATTTCGAGTCGCTGACGCGTGGCAAGGTGGGCATGTACGTATGCGGGCCGACCGTGTACAACTACATCCATATCGGCAACGCGCGCACGTTCATGTCGTTTGACATCGTGCGCCGCTACCTGTTGTGGCGTGGGTTCGACGTGACGTTCGTCCAGAACGTCACCGATGTGGACGACAAGATCATCAACAAGGCGAACGAGGAAGGCCGCAGTGCTTCCGAAGTGGCCACCGAGTACACTGAGGCGTTCATCGCCGACATGCGTGCTGCCGGCGTGATGGACCCCGACATCCGCCCCAAGGCTACCGAAGAGATTCCCGAGATGATCGAGCTTATCGAGGAGCTTATCGAGAGTGGGCACGCCTATGCGGTGGAGGGCGATGTGTACTTCAACGTACGCTCGTACGCAGCATACGGCGAGCTTTCCGGGCGCAACGTGGACGAGATGGAGAGCGGGCACCGCGAACTGCGAGCCGATGGTGCCGGCCTCGAGGACCGCAAGCGCGATCCGCTGGATTTCGCCGTATGGAAGGCCGCCAAGCCCGGCGAGCCGTCGTGGGCCTCTCCTTGGGGCGAGGGCCGTCCGGGATGGCATATCGAGTGCTCGGCCATGTCGCGCAAGTACCTGGGGCTGCCCTTCGACATCCATGGCGGTGGTGCCGACCTGGTGTTTCCTCACCATGAGAACGAACGGGCCCAGAGCGAGGCGGCGTGTGGCTGCACGTTTGCGAACTACTGGATGCATGGCGGCATGCTGCAGGTCAACTCTGAGAAGATGAGCAAGTCGCTGGGCAACTTCAAGCTGCTGCGCGACGTGCTGGAAACGGTCGATGCGGACACGCTGCGCTTCCTTATGCTGCAGACGCACTACCGCAGCCCGCTGGACTTCTCCGACGAGCGCTTGGCTGAAGCCGGAGCGGCGCTCGGGCGCATCAGGAACGCGGTGAAGAACCTGGACTGGCTGGTGGAGAATGCTGCCGACGCGCCGTCGCCGCTGGACCTGCGTGCGCTGATGGAGCGCACGCGCGAGGCCAAGATGGCGTTCATTTTGGCTATGGACGACGACTTCAACACCTGCAAAGCGCTCGGCGCGGTGTTCGACTTCATCGCCGAGGTCAATGCGCAGACGGCGGGCAAGACCATCTCGCTGTCCGATGTGCCGCCGGTGCGCGATGCTCGCGAGCTGATCGTGGGGCTGATGGGCGTGTTCGGTATCGAGGTGGCCACGGCCGGCGACGCCGATACGGCGGGGGCGGACTATCCTGCCGAAGTCGTGGCGCTGGCCGCCGACATCGCCGGCTTTGACGGCTCGGATGCGGCGCTTGCGGTGGGTGCGCTGCTTGACGCGCGCGCCGATGCGCGTGCCTCGAAGGACTGGGCGCGCGCCGATGCGGTGCGCGACGGCCTGGGAGCCCTGGGCTTCGTGATCGAGGATACGCCGCAGGGTGCCCGTGTCGCTTTCGAAGGGTAAGCGGTTGCGGACTTCGGATGCTCCTGAACTACTGGCGCCCGCTGGAGGGCGGGCGCAGCTTGAGGCGGCGGTTCGATTCGGTGCGGATGCCGTGTACCTGGCATGCGACCGTTTCGGCATGCGGCAGCGGGCCGAGAACTTCTCGCTGGACGATCTTCCCGGTGCGGTGGCCTTTGCGCACGCGCACGGAGCGGCGGTGCACGTGGCGCTGAACACCTCCATGGACGCCGACGATTTGGCGACGCTGCCTGCCTACTGCGAGGTGTTGGCTGCCGCGAAGGCCGACGCGTTCATCGTGGGCGATCTGGGTGCGCTGCGCGTGGCGCAGCGGTACGCGCCGGGTGTCGAGCTGCATGCGAGCACGCAAGCCAACGTGTGCAATGCCGAGGCGGCGCGCGTTTGGCACGAGCTGGGGGCCCGTCGCGTCGTGTGCGCGCGGGAGATGAGCATTGCCGAGATAGCGCGCCTGCGCGCCGATACGCCAGCCGACTTGGAGATCGAGGCGTTCGTGCACGGTGCCCTCTGTATGGCCGTGTCGGGACGCTGTCTGCTCAGTTCGGTCATGGCGGGGCGCTCGGCCAACAAGGGCCACTGCACGCAGCCGTGCCGCTGGAGCTATGCCCTCGTGGAGGAGAAGCGTCCAGGCGAGTTCATCCCTATCGAGGAAGACGTGCGGGGTACCTACGTCATGAGCGCGCAGGACCTGTGCATGATCGAGCATCTGGACGATCTGGCGGCGGCGGGCGTGGGCTCGTTCAAGATAGAAGGACGCAACAAGAAGGCCTTCTACGCGGCCACCGTCGTGCATGCTTACCGCTCGGTTCTGGACGGTGCCGATCCTGCGACGGTTGCCGGCGATTTGCGCGCCGTGTCGCATCGTCCCTATAGCACGGGGTTTTACTACGGCATGGCGCAGCAGTCTTCCGAGCTCGACGGCTACTTGAAAGAGTGCCTGCATGCGGCAACGGTGCAATCCTGCGTGCCAGCAGGGGACGGCACCTGGCGTGTGGCAGCTGCGTGCTTCAACCGTTTTAGCGAGGGCGACCGGCTGGAAGTGCTCTCGCCGCTTCGCGCGATCCAATCCGTGCAGGTGCGCAACCTGGCATGGCTTCCCGCACCCGACGAGATCGATCCGCATCCGGTGCCGGTTGCCGTGGCGGTGGCGAACCGGTCGGCTGCAACGTATTCGTTTCTGGCAGATGCCCCCCTGGAACCCGGCGATTTCCTGCGCATACGCATCGAGTCCTAGGCACGTGCACGCGTCCTTTTGCCTTCTCGCCTGACGGGGTGGCAGGTTCGGACATCGGTCGGTCGGAGCAGCGCCGCTTTCTTGGGGCGGTCGATGCTCATAAGGCCCCCTGGCTTCGCCGAGGGATTGTTACTATTATCGAATAGATAATCATCTATGCCGAAGCGATGGATTGCTGCTAATCAGCCGTAACGGCTCTCGCGCTTCCGCGCGCTACACTTGAGCGCATCAGAGAAGCGTGGAGGCAGCCTGGCCTGCCTCTCGGAAAAGCGAGGTGCCTTATGTCCCATTCCGCTTATCATCCCGCATCCCCTTCGCGCATGCCGCGCCGCATGCGCACGAAAGCCGGGCGTAAACTGGAGCGCGGCGGCTACCTGACCGTTGAGACGGTCACACTGTGGGTCGTGTATGCGCTCACCATTTTAGGCAACGCGCTCATTGAGGGCGGCCAGCTTGCGGGCGCTACGTCGGCCACGATCGCCTATGCGGTGTTCACCTGGTTCACTCCGGCGGGCTACGTGTTCTCCATCTGGTCGCTTATCTATGTAGCACTCGTTGTCTGGTTGGTTGCCTACACGAAGACGGCTCCAACTCGGCCGCAGCGCTTCACGGCCACGTCGGTTTTATTTGTGGCTAGCTGTGTGCTCAACGTTGCCTGGCTGGCTATTTGGCACTTCGACCAGGTGGCTATTTCGTTTGTCGTCATCTTGGCGGAATGGGCAGTGCTGGCGGCGCTGTACCTGAACGTGCGGCGTACGGCCGCTACGCCGGCAGGGCGGGTTCCCATCGCCATCTACGCGGCATGGGTGACGGTGGCTACGATTGCAAACATGGCCATTCTCATTACGCGCGTGTTGGATGGCGGCATTGCGTTTCTGAACGGACTGTCGGCCGTGGCCCTGACTGCCGGCGTTCTGGTGCTGGGCTACCTCATGTACCGGAGATTCCATGAGCTGGCCTTTCCCCTCGTGTTCTTGTGGGCTCTCATTGGTGTAGGAGTGCAGGTGGCCCAGGTGTCGATGCTCACGGCCGTGATCGTATTCGTCTTGGCGGCGGTCGGTGCCGTGCTCACGTTTGTGCCGCTTGGCAAAGTGCGGGGCATGTTGCAGGGCCGATAGGGCGTGGGGCCTCGCGCCGAAGGCCCACGGGAAGCGCAGGCATGATACTGCGATCGCACACGGCCCCGCCCTTTTGCCAGCCGGCATTTCCGGTGTTCTGCCTGTTTTGAAGGTACACCTTGCTCCTAGCGCGGGCGTTTTCGTATAATAGCTTGCATGAAAACTATCTCCTCTCTTTACGATGCAGCTCGGGCAGAAGGCCGTCAGCCGGTCTCGTTCGAGATATTCCCGCCGAAGGGCGATCTGACGTTGGAAAGCGCCCATGAGGTAGCGGCCCGGTTGGCCCCGCTACTGCCCGACTTCATCAGCGTGACGTACTCTGCGGGAGGCAGTGGGAACGGCCGGGCGACAGCCGATATTGCGGCTATGATCCATGATGATTTCGATCTGCCGACGGTGGCTCATCTTACCTGCATGGGTGCGACCGAGGAGTCGTTGGCCGTGGCGGTGGACGACCTGAAACGCAAAGGAATCGTGAACGTGCTGGCCCTTCGGGGCGATCGCGTGCCCGGTGCGGCGCCCTGCGAGGGTCCGGGTTCGTTCCGCTTTGCCAAGGACCTTATCATGCGGCTGTCTGACGAAGGGTTCTGTGTGGGTGCGGCAGCGTATCCCGAAGGCCATATCGAATGTACGGATTTCAGGGCGTCTGTGGCGCACTTGAGGCAGAAGCAGGATGCGGGGGCCTGTTTCTTCGTGACCCAGCTTTTTTTCGACAACGCGTATTTCTACCGGTTCCGCGAGGCGGCTCGGGCGTCGGGCATCAAGGTGCCCTTGGCGTGCGGCATCATGCCGTTTCTGGGGAAGGCGCAGATCCAGCGCATGGTGTTCATGTGCGGCGCGTCGCTGCCTTCGGGCATCATCAAGCTGTTGGCCAAATACGAGGACGATCCTGCGTCCTTGCGCGCAGCGGGTATCGAGTATGCCTGCGAGCAGTTGGCCGATCTGCAGGAGAACGGTGTAGACGGACTGCATGTCTACACGATGAACCAGCCTGATATCGCACGCGCCTGCACTGACGCCCTGCGCGCGTCTTGGTCGGGCGTGCGGCTGTGACGAGCGGAAACCTGCACGTCGACCGCGCCGAAGCTCTTCGCTACCTTGGCTATGCGGGCCAGGTGCTCGACGAGGACCTGGCCATGCGCTTCGACGATGCGGTAGAGGCCTGCGAGCGGGGCGTGGTGCCCCGGTGCGCACACGCCTCGTTTGCCCTCGACCCCGCTCGCTCTCAGGAGGGGCGCCTTGCGCTGAAAGGCTGCGGCCTGGTGATGGAGGGGAGCGCTATTGCCCGTCATCTGGAAGGCGCGTGCGGGGTTGTGCTTATGGCGTGCACGCTCGGCGAGGCCTGCGAGCGCGAGCTGCGCCGCCGCGTGGCGACGAGCCCGACCGATGCGCTCCTCTACGATGCCGCCGCTTCGGCGTTGGTGGAGGCGGCAGCCGATGCCGAGGAGGCGTGCATCGTGGAAGAAGCTGCCGCGCTTGGGCTGCACGCGAACTTCCGTTACAGCCCTGGCTACGGGGACTTCCCGCTTGCTGCGCAGCCGGCCCTGCTTGCCGCCCTGCAAGCTCCCGCACGCCTAGGGCTTGCCTCCACTGAAAGCCACCTGCTGGTGCCCTCGAAGAGCGTCACGGCTGTCGTCGGCCTGTTTGTGGGCGATCCGCCGCATACCCCCGTCCTCGCAGCATGCGAGGCCTGTACGATGCAAGATCGTTGTGCGTTCAAATCCCAAGGAGGGACCTGTCATGGTTGATGTACCCCACGCAGCTTTTCCTGCCTGTCAGCCCGACGCGCTTGCCGGTCTGTCGCTGGCCGACGAGCACCTGGAGCGCGTGTTGCGCGGCCAGGATTTTCTGGTGCAGGACGGAGCCATGGGCACGCTGCTGCAGGCGCAGGGCCTGACGGCCCATGGCGAGCTTCCCGACCTGCTGAACTTCAGCGACGCTCAGGCCATCACCGCCATCCATGCTGGCTATGTGGATGCTGGCGCGGAAATGATAACCACCAACACGTTCGGAGCCAATGCCCATAAGCTGGAGGGAAGGGCCAGCGTGGCGGACGTGTACCAAGCCGCCGCCGTCAATGCCCGGGCTGCAGGTGCACGTTACGTGGCGGGAGGCCTCGGCCCTATCGGAGCGCTGCTGGAGCCGCTGGGGACACTGTCGTTCGAGGCGGCTTACGAGGTGTTTGCCGAACAGGTACGTGCGGTCGATGCCGCCGGGTGCGACATCGTGCTCATCGAGACCATGACCGATCTGCGCGAGGCAAAGGCTGCGGTGCTGGCGGCAAAAGCATACTCCAACCTGCCCATTTTCGCATCCATGACCTTCGGCGAAGATGGGCGTACGTTCTTGGGCACCTCTCCTGCGGTGGCTGCCGCGACCCTTTCGGCGCTCGGCGTGCACGTGGTGGGGGTGAACTGCTCGCTTGGCCCCGACGAGCTGCTGGGTGTAGCAGGCGAGCTGCTGCGGTTCGCTCGCTGTCCGGTGGTCGTGCGCCCCAACGCAGGCCTTCCGCGTATAGTTGACGGGCAGACGGTGTACGACGTGGGTCCTGAAGCCTTTGCTGCCACGATGGCGCGCATCGTCGACGCGGGCGTCAGCGTAGTGGGCGGTTGCTGCGGCACGACGCCCGACTATACGGCGGCCTTGGCGTCGCTGGTTGCAGGCCGTACTCCTGTTCAGCGCCGCTGTCCTTCGCCATTCGTCGTGACCAGCGCCCAGGAGGCCGTGGTGTTGCCTGACGGGCGTCCGCGCGTCGCCGTCATCGGCGAGCGCATCAACCCGACCGGCAAGCCCAAACTGAAGGCCGCGCTCGTTGCCGGCGACTACGACTATCTGGTGGGGGAGGCGGTGGCCCAGCAAGAGGCGGGAGCCGACCTATTGGATGTGAACGCAGGGCTTCCCGAATTGGATGAGCCGAGCGTGCTGGCCTGTGCGGTGGAGCGGCTGCAGGCAACGGTGACGCTGCCGTTGCAGGTGGACTCCAGCAATCCCGCCGCCCTTGAGGCTGCCGTGCGCGGCTATGCGGGCAAGCCGCTGGTGAACTCCGTGAACGGCAAGCGCGAGAGCTTGGATGCCGTGCTTCCTCTGGTAAAGAAGTACGGCTGCGCGGTGGTGGGCCTGACGTTGGACGAGGACGGCATCCCGCCGACGGCCGAGGGCCGTCTGGCCGTTGCCGAGCGTATCGTGGCTGCCGCCGAGGCACGGGGCATCCCGCGCAGCGATGTGGCTATCGATTGTCTGGTTATGGCGGCGGCCACGAACCAAGACGAGCTGCCTGAGATACTGCGCGCCGTAAGCCTGGTGAAGGAGCGTTTGGGCGTGCGTACCGTGCTGGGCGTGTCGAATGTAAGCTTCGGCATGCCGCAGCGCAGCCTCCTGAACGCCACGTTCCTGGCTGCCGCATTCGGTGCGGGCCTGGATATGCCCATCTTGAACCCGCTCTCGGCGCGCTACCGCGATACCGTGGCCGCCTTCAAGGTGCTGAACGGCCAGGACGAGGGGGCGGCGTCCTATCTTGAGCAGGCCGTTGGAATGCCCGACCCTTACGCTGCTACGGGCGTCGGTGCCGCTACTTCCGGCTGCTCCCGGGCAGAGGCTGTAGGCTCCGGCACGGTAGCGGTTGGCGACGCCGCCCTATCCCTTGTCCAGGCGGCTAGCTCCGATGCCATCCCCATCCCGCCTCCCCTGGCTCCCGTTGCCGACGAGGTGCGTGCGGTGGAGCGCCTTATCCTCACGGGCCGCAAGGGGGCTATGCCTGCTGCTACTGAGGCCCTGCTCGCCTCGTGCGACGCCCTCGATCTCATCGACGGCGTGTTCATTCCCGTCCTTGATGCCGTCGGTGCGAAGTTCGAACGTGGTGAGTTCTTCCTCCCCCAGCTCATGGCTTCGGCTGAGGCGGTCAAAGCCGGGTTCGATGTAGTGCGCGCGCAAGCGGGTGAGGCGGCTGCGGTGGACGGCGGCCAGGCCATCGTGCTGGCCACCGTGAAAGGCGACATCCACGATATCGGCAAGAACATCGTGAAGATGCTGCTGGAGAACTACGGCTATCAGGTGGTCGACCTCGGGCGGGACGTGGAGCCCCAGCAGGTGGTCGATGCGGTGCGCGAGCGAGGTGTACGCCTCGTAGGCCTCTCGGCGCTCATGACCACGACGGTGAAGGCCATGGAGCAGACGATCGCTCTTTTGCACGAGCAGGTGCCCGGTACCGCCGTGTTCGTGGGCGGCGCGGTGCTCACGCCCGAGTACGCCGCTTCCATCGGCGCGGACTACTACGGCAAGGATGCTGCCGAGGCTGCCCGCATAGCCGAGCGCTTCTTTGCCGAACATCCCTAGTGGTGCCGTCGTAGGCCCTTCTCGCCTTATCGAAACGGGTTCGGCGAGGCGGGGGAAGGTCGCGGCGCGCCTTACAGGAAGGCAGCCTCGAAAACTTAGCGTGAAGCTTTCGAAATCGTAGAGGTTTGCGGATGCGCGGCGCGGTGCTTCTTGTTATTATGGATGCCAAGGTTAATCCCGAAGAAAGGGGTCCGCTATGGGAACGAAAGCAGCGGAGGCGATCGAAATATCCTTCGAAGAGCTGCCGAACTACCTGCACGCCAAGCATGCGGTGTACATGGAAGTCGGCAGCGCAACGTATTACCTTACCGATGTGAACGACCGGTACTGGCGCGCGCAGGACACGACCCAGAAAAACGACAAGGACCACTACGTCGATGCGAGCGAGCTGGTATCGACAGTGAGCGAGTTCATGACGCTGCCCTTCGTGGACGGCAAGTCGATCGCAGAGGTGTTCGACGAGGCCACTTTCTACGCGTCAGAAAAAGCGGAATAATACAACAAGGACGGCCGCTCGCGCGGCCGTCCTCCATAGTAGCGGAGTGTTGCTCCCTTGTGTGTCTCCTGCCTATCTGAAGGAGACACCGACATGCGGTGCGCCCGCAAGGAGACTGTCGGTCTCGTATGCCTCGACGGGTCCGTCGGCTTGGCGACCTGCTCCTACCACTGTTGGTATGGTTCTGTTGCACCCCTGTCGGCCCGGTATCATCCTGCGAGGGCGAGTGCGGCTTGTCTTATCGTCCGGCGCGTCGCTGGGCGTCTTTGATGCCGCGACCGTTTTTGGCGAAACTGACTCCGGCGCTGCCGGCGAATATGGCCAATACGAATGCGGTTACCAGCATGGCGATGCCGATGGCCATATTGCCCGTTTCGAATGTGCCGTTCAGCTCAAGGGCCGTCTTGCCCCAAATGACCAGCATCATCGCCGCTATGGCTGCTAACATCTTGATAAGGTCCTTGCGCCGGCTTGCCCGAAGGCGTTCCAGCTCCGCACGGGCTTTCTGCGCGCGTCCTGATGCTCCCTTGCCCATCGCGGGCCCCCTTCCTACGATTTCGCCCTCCTGCCGCCGCGGTGGTCGGCAGGAGCTGGTTTGCTAGCCGGCCGCTCGATCGATCGCCCTCTCGGCAGCCGCCAGCGCGGACTCCTCGGGATCGTTCGATGCAGGCTTTGCTGCGCGTGTGCTTCCGATTTCGTCAAGCTCGTCGATAAGGTGCTGGGCTTTGCTGCGATGCACGTTGCTGATCGGTGCGCGTCCGAATTTGGCACGATAGATCAGGTACGTGGCAAGCCCGGTGAAGAACAGACCGGCCACCGCCAGGAAAAACGATCCCAGATGTATTAAAGCCTCGACGGATTCGCCCAGTGCGAACTGTACTCCCACGTTGTACATGTTGTAGCCGCCCACGGGAATCATTACGCTGAACCCTTGTCCGGCGAAGTTCGCCAGCGCGCCCGATAGGCCGAGCGGTGCCAGCAGTGCGCCGCAGAACCATGCCGTAAGCAGTATCCATACCGGTTGGCACTTCGGCGTGATGCCCTTCACTGCCAAATACACCGTTTGGAACAGCGCGCACAGCAGCCCGCCCACGAGGAAGGCCAGCGGGAACACCAGCGCCGTCGTGTTCTTCTCGACGGTTATCAGCGGCTGTACGCCCAGCGAACCGCAGACGAATCCGAACAGTATGCTCAAGCCTGCAGCAACTGCATTGAACCAGATAACCAACCAGAGCCCCTGCCAGACCGCTTGGCCGGTGCTGGCATTCTGCTTCGTCCACGGCCCCACCATCTTCATGCCCACGGCCATGGCGAACCCCGAGAACGGCAGCAACGCCCCGAACATGCCCCACTTCTCCACCAACTGGTAGACGGCGAAGCCACCCAGTATGCATCCGATAACGCCCATGCTTACCAGGGTGGCACCGCCGATGAAGAACTGCATGGGCGTACCGGTAAGCACCTGCGTCCATATGGTTACCAAGGCCTGGGCGGACAGTGCCAGCACCCCGCCTATCAAAAAGCTGTATATCACCGTCTTGTAGGCTTTCATCAATACATCCCCTTCTTACGTTGCGAGCGCGAAAGCGCGAGACGCCGCTATTGTACCGAGCGTGCTTGCGCTCGCATCGTCCCCTGCGTACGAGGGCCGAGGTGATTTTCCTCATGCAGGGGGATGAAACGTGGGGAGAAGCGCCTCGTGGGGAGAAGCGCCTCGTGGGGAGAAGCGCCTCGTGTGGTGAAGCGTCTCGTGT
>NZ_JAVWUP010000001.1:19692-71895 GCF_036667095.1 Gordonibacter sp.
GTGGGGAGAAGCGCCTCGTGGGGAGAAGCGCCTCGTGTGGTGAAGCGTCTCGTGTTGAGAAGCATCTCGTGGGGTGAAGCGTCTCGTGGGGTGAAGCGTCTAATCGTCGAAGCACGCGGGTCATCAGGATGCGTTTGCGGGAAGTTTGCAGTTTGTGGTTTTGCAGCTTGTGGTTTCGAGGCGATCGGAGCCGATTCTCCGGGGGGAGGGGGGCTAGGGGGGCTAGAAGCCGGAGCTAGAAGCCTTCCGGTTTTCTCTAGCCAAAGCAATTTGATAGTGTTAATCTAGTATAAGACATAATCTATCAATGGTGACGGCATGGAGGAAAGGAAGCCTTGTATGGAAACCTACTACAACCCCGACGATCTGGGAAAGTTCGCCACGATGGGCGAGGAGGCCCCCGAACTGTGGGACCTGTACATGGCCTATTACGGCAAGGTGTTCGCTGAAGGTGCGCTTACCGCGCGCGAGAAAGCGCTGATCGCCCTGTCGGTTGCGGCAGCTGTGCAATGCCCGTACTGTATCGACTCCTACACCCAGTCGTGCTTGGAGAAGGGCGTTACCGAGGAGCAGATGACCGAGGCCATCCATGTGGCGAACGCCATTCGCGGCGGCGCGGCGCTGGTGCATGGCGTGCAGATGAAGAACGTCGTCAAACAGCTGGAAATGTAGCTTCATGGCCGTTACCGACGAGGCAGCCCAGGCGACTATGGACGCGTTCCCGCCGTTCTTCGAGCGCACGGACGAGGCCACCTGTCGTACGCTCGAGCGGCTCGAGGTGTTGCAGGTGAACGTCGGAAGCCTGTGCAACCTGGCGTGCCGCCATTGCCACATGGAGGCGGGCCCTCACCGCACCGAGGTCATGTCACGCGAAACGCTTCAATCTTGCTTGGACGTCTGCACTGGTGGTGGCTTCAAGACGCTCGACATCACCGGCGGCGCTCCCGAGATGAACCCGCATTTTGAATGGTTCGTCCGCGAGGCGGCTGCGCGCGGCATCGACACCATCGTGCGCTCGAACCTGGTGGTCATGCTCGAAAAGCCTTACGCCCATCTGCCCGAGGTACTGGCTGAACAGGGCGTGACGCTCGTGGCGTCGCTGCCCCACTACACAGCCAAGCCGGTGGAGAAGCAGCGCGGTGCCGAGGTGTTCGACGGCACGATACGCATGCTGCAGAAGCTGAACGCGCTGGGGTACGGCAAAGGCGAGGGGCTCGTTTTGAACCTGGTGTTCAACCCGAGCGGTGCGTTCCTTCCGCCCGAGCAGGAAGCGCTGGAGAAGGAATACCGCCAAAAGCTGGCTGACGACTTCGGCATCTCGTTTGACAGTCTGTTCGTTATCGCGAACAACCCGCTCGGCCGTTTCGGGAACCTGTTGCACAAAACAGGCAACCTCGAACGCTATATGAGCAAGCTCGTGGAGGCGTTCAACGCCGAGACCGTAGCGCACATGATGTGCCGCAGCCAATTGTCGGTGGGCTGGGACGGCGCGGTGTACGATTGCGATTTCAACCAAGCGGCCGGCCTGCCATGCAAGGACGGTCTGACCATCGCCGACTACGCCAATGACCCCGACCGGGAACTGCAACGCGACATCGTGTTCGGCAACCACTGCTACGCCTGCTGCGCGGGCGCCGGCAGCAGTTGAGGCGGCTCCACTGCGTAGGTCTACGCAGCCAACCCTGGACGGCAAGCACCTCGCCGTCTCCGCCGAAGCGCCGCTGCGGACACTGCCTCCCCGCAGTGGCTCCGTTTCCTACAGCGCAAGCGTCAGCCCGTCGGCGGCCGGTTTCACGCGGCCTTCGTACTGCTCCAAGTACGTCTCCAGCTCCGCAAGCGTAACCGGCTCGTCGTAGTGCATGGCCAAGTGCGTCAGATACAGCGTGCCCACGTCCAGACCGAGCCCTTCCTCGATGCACTCCTGCACGCTGTGGTGCGCCTCGGGCGACCAGTTTCGCTTCCAGAAGGTGGCGTCTAGGGCCATGATGTCCACGCCGCGTACCCGCTCGGCCGTTTCGGCGGGCAGCTTGCCGGTGTCCGAGGCGTAGAACAGGCGCGTGTCCGCCGTCTCTATCAAGTACCCGTACGTTCCCGGTGCGTGGGTTACCGGTAGTGCCGTGTAGCGCACGCCGTCCAGTTCGACCTGGTCGAACGGGGCCAGTTCATGCTGGTCGAGGCAGTAGGTCATGTAATGAAACTCCGTGCAGACGCCCTCGAGCGCCTCGGCGCTGCCATAGGTGGGCAGCGGTGCCTTGCGCACGAGCTGCACGAGGTACTCGAGCTCGCCCAAGCCGCCCAGGTGGTCGAAGTGGGCGTGCGTGTACAGCAATTCGTCAATGCTGCGCACGTCTTCGCGCAGCAGCTGGTGGCGCAGGTCGGGCGGCGTGTCGATGAGCACCGTCCGTTCGCCGCGCACCATGACTCCGCAGTCGCCGCGGCGCGCCCGTGGGTCGAGACGCGCCTCGTTGCAGGCGGGGCAATCGCAGAAGAATGCCGGCACGCCGCATCCGGCAGCCGTCCCCATGAATGTGAACGTGTGCTTTCCCTGCCCCATGGCAGCCTCCTTGGTTTCGTGCTTTTTCGATCATCGTCGGTGTCGCCCTATGATAGCGCTTTTCGTCTTGCACGATCGTGGTACTATAGGCGACATTGACGTGAGCGCTTCGGATTCGGTGCGCCGCGCCTTCGAGGGTCCATTGGGGAAAAGGAGCATCTGCATGAACTTCGATCAGCGCCCCGACCTTTCCCAGCAGCAGCACCTCTATCTTACTCCCGAGCTGAAGCAGGGCATCGCTATCCTGCGCATGTCCGCTTCGGAGCTGAGCGAGTACGCCAGCAAATGCGTCGAGGAGAACCCGTTTTTCGACGACGACGATTGGGTGGAACCCCGTCATCCGGTCGCACCCGACCGCTATGCGCGTGATGTGAGCGCCGATGCGCTCTTCGAGAAGCGAGGGCACGGTAGCCCCGAGAATTTCGACGGCGAGCGCCGCGATCTGTCCCAGCGCTCGTTCTCGTTCGACCGCTTCCTGACTGAGGGAGATACGCTCGACGATTTCCTGCTCGACCAGCTGCGCCTGCAATCCGACTGTCCGCGCACGAAAGCCATAGGCGAGTACCTTATCGGCAATATCGACGCGAACGGCTACCTGAGGGCCTCCGTTGGTCAGGTTGCCGATGCGCTCGGGGTTTCCGAACAGGAGGTGGCGCGCGTCCTCTCGCTCGTCCAGCAGTTCGAGCCGACGGGCGTGGGTGCCCGAAACCTCGCCGAGTGCCTTGCCCTACAACTCGAGAAAAGGGACAAGTTCACCCCGACGCTCGATCGTTTGGTCAAGAGCCATCTTTCCGCATTCGAGACGCGCACCCCCGCTTCTATTGCGCACGATATGGGGCTTTCCCTGGCAGAACTCAACGATGCGCTTGACGTTATCCGCACCTGCAATCCACGCCCTGCCAGCCAGTTCGGCCGCCCGTCGCGTCCGATCTGGCCCGAGGTGGTAGTGCAGTCGTGCGGCCACGGGGAGTACGAGGTGGGCTTGCAGGATTTTTACCTGCCGCACCTGAAGATCAATCCCACTTATCGAGCGTTGGCGTCGAGCGTGAAGGAACGCGAAACCGAAACGTACCTGAACGAGAAGCTCAAGGAAGCCGAAAGTCTTATCAACAATATCAATTTCCGGCATGCGACGCTCTATAAGGTGGCTTGCTGCATGGTGGAGATGCAGGTCGAGTTTTTCGACAAGGGCTACGACTGCCTGCGTCCTCTCACCATGGCCCAGGTGGCCGAAGTCTGCGATGTGTCCGAATCCACCGTAAGTCGCATCGTCAATGGCAATTACATGCAGACGCCACGCGGCGTGTTCGAGCTGAAGTTCTTCTTCCATTCCTCCACCTGTCAGTCGTCTGACCGCGTGGTGTCGTCGGTAAGCATCAAGAAGCGTCTGGCGGATATTATCGCGAAGGAAGACACCTCGAAACCGTTCAGCGACCAAGCTCTCTCCGAGGCTTTAGAGCGCGAGGGCGTTTCCGTTTCGCGTAGGACCGTGAGCAAGTACCGCGACGAACTCGGCATCCCCGTACGTGCCGCCCGTAGGCGCAGCTAGCGTCTCGGTCGCGCCAAGGGCGTTTCTTGCATGGTTGGCAGGCGTGTCCCACGCAGGCTCAGCCAGCGCCTCGACTTGAAATCCTGCCTCGCGTGCGTTCGGCGATCCTCTTGCTTGGCGGGTCGCCGCATGTGGGCTCGGTAAGCGTTTGGTCTTGAGAGCTTGTCGCAAAACAGTGACGGGCTCTTTCTTATATTGGAAATATTCTCATATTGTGACGAACGCTCTCGGCGCATCCGTCAGGGACGGCGACTTGACCTGCTTCGTCTTTCTGCTTAGAAAGTGGCACGGTTCTTGCATCGTTGATGTACGAGGCGTTTTTTGGTTTGGCTGGATTAGGGACCGGCCATTCGAACGGATGCGCAGCTTCTCGGGGGGAAGGTCGATAAGCTGTCATCCCTATGCGTCCGTTCGATCCAAGTGCGTTTCCGAACCGGGTTCGTGTGTAGACGGGGATCATCGGAATAAGGAGGAGTTGGATTGACTAAAAAGCAAAAGACTGCGGCGGCATGGACCGTCGTCATCATCGCCTTTTTTGGGGGCTTTGCCCTAGCCAACGTTCAGAACAAGGTTCCACCCTGCATCGACGTCGTTATGATGTACTTCAATATCGGTGAGACCGATGCCGGTTGGCTGACGTCAGTATTCACCATCATGGGCATGATCACGGCAATACCTGCCGCCTTACTCATGCGCAAGTTGGGCCCCAAGAAAATCGGTGCTATCTCTCTGGCCTGCGCGGCAGTGGGCGGCATCATCGGTGCTTTCGCGACCGATCTGACGGTGCTCATGGCCACTCGCGTACTCGAAGGTGTGGGCGTCGGCATGATTGCCGTCGTTGGACCTGCGGTTATCGCTATGTGGTTCCCTGCCGAGAAGCGCGGTCTACCCATGGGTCTTTGGGGATCGTGGATGATGTGCTCTCAGACGCTATTGTTCTTTATTGCCGGTGGTCTGACCACGGCTTTCGGCTGGCAGGGCGTCTGGTGGTTCTGCGTGGCGTTTTGTGTTGTTGTGCTCATTCTCTACATGTGGAAGGTCGACGCGCCCCCCGAGGGTATGCCGAACTACGCCGAGGGTGAGAACGAGGAAGATTTCAAGTTTGGCGACGGCTTCAAGTCTGCATCCACCTGGATTCTGACGCTGGCCGGCACCATCTTCACGTTCTGCTGCTTCGGTTTCGCCACGTATATCTCGCTGTACTGGGCTCAGACGCTTTTCGGTGGCGACATGGCTGCCTCTAACAACTGGGTGTCCCTTATGTACGCCATCGAGATCCCGGTCGTCATCCTCATTGGCTTGCTGCTGAACCATATCAAGCTGAGGAACCGTCGTTTCGTCGGCGTTCTCGGCTTCGCGTTGTACACGATCATCTTGTTCTTCTGCTTCAGGATGAAGGACCCGGGCCTGATCATTCCGTTCATCATCATCTACCCGTTCCTCGAGGGCGCCATCCCGACAGTGTATTGGACGCTTTGCCCCTCGACGGCCAAGAAGCCGGAGTATTCCGGTACGGCCATCGGCATCTTGAACGTGGGCCTCAATATCGGCACGCTGCTGGGCCCCCCGGTTACCGGCTTCTTCATTGAGAACTACGGATGGGAAGTTGCGACGATTCCGCTGGCTGTTGCTTCCATCCTCGGCGCGATCACCTTCTTCTTTGTGAAGACGTACGATCACGACTCCGATAAGGCCACGGCTCGTGCAACAGACAAGGATTTGACCCAAGCGGCAGGGTAAAAGCCGTAGCGTACTATAGAAAGGTTTGGATCTATGAAGACAAAACGAGCTTGGATCGTCGCGCTTGCGACTATCTTCGCCGGCATTTCGTTGGCACTCGTGCAGAACAAGGTCGCTCCCTGTATGACCACGTTGCAGGCGGCCTTCGGCATCGACATGGCCACGGTTGGCTGGCTGAGCTCGCTGTTCTCGCTCGTCGGCATTGTTATTGCGATTCCTGCCGCCATGATCTTGAACAAGCTGGGTCCGAAGAAGGGCGGCATCGTTGCGCTGGTGTGCGCCATCGTAGGCTCGCTCATCGGCGTGATGGTCGACAACACGGCTATCCTTATGGCTAGCCGTGTTGTCGAGGGCATGGGCGTCGGCCTTATGTCGGTTATCGGCCCCTCGCTTATCGCGATGTGGTTCCCGGAGGCAAGGCGCGGCCTGCCCATGAGCATTTGGGCGGCTTATCAGATGTGCGCTCAGGCGGTCATGTTCTTCTTAGGCGGCGTGCTGACGGTGAATTTCGGATGGCAGGGTATGTGGTGGTTCGGTCTGGTTGCCTGCGTTGTGGCGCTGGTGTTCTACGCGCTGTGCGTGAAGAGCCCGCGTCCCGAGGATAGCTATGCCGATGTCGAGAGCGAGGACGTGTCTATCGTCGAAGGCGTCAAGTCGCCTTCGGCCTGGATTTTGTCGGCTGCCACCATGCTGTTCTGTATCGGGTGCTTCGGGTTTGTGAACTGGATCGCAACCTACTGGGCGCAGGCATTCGGCTGGCCCGAGGATCAGGCGAACATGTGGGTAGGCTACTTCTCCATCGGAGGCGTTTTCGCGGCCATTATTGTGGGCACTCTGCTGAACAGGGTGAAGAATCGCAAGGTGTTCGGCATGGTTGCCTTGGCGGCCTACGGATGCGCTTCGATGTGGGCCATGTTTATGGGCAACCCGTCGCTTTTGGTGCTGTTTGTGATCGCGTACTCGTTTGTCGACGCGGGTTTTCCTTGCGTGCTGTGGACTATGGCGGCGCAGACGGTGAAAAGGCCGGAGCTCGCGGGTGTGGCCTTGGGCGTGGTGTCCATCGGCTTCAACCTGGGCATTCTGCTGGGCCCTCCGGTTATCGGCGCGGTGGTGGAGTCGATGGGTTGGGGCGCTGGCGCTATCGCCATCTGCGGTTGCTGTATTGCGGCTGCCGTCATTACCGGGTTCGTCAAGCTGTACAGCGTAGATGACCAACCTGAGGTTTCTCCGGCAGCGCTGGATGCCGAGCTCTCGTCTGCAGGTGGGGCTGAGTAGCTGCGGTATCGAGGCCGGGTCTCTGTCTGGCCGACTTAGTGGCTGGATCGCTTCCGGCGTTCTGATTGAAATGCGGGCATCTCGCTCTCGAGGTGTCCGCATTACTTTTGCCCCGTCCGGTCGCCAGGGATTCGAGCTAGGCCGTTGTCGAGAACGGTGGGGGCGGGGTAAGAGGGGGTGTAGAAAAAGAAAGATGTCTGCCCCTGTTTTCTTAAAAAGAGCGCTCCTCGACAAGGTGTTCTCAATATGCGAATTCTTCTCGGTATGGAGGGCGCTTACCTGAGAAGCAAATTGAGACAACCTTGGCGAGTGACAGGTGTGACTCGGAGGTTAAAAGGTGTACTAAAATATTTTTTACATTATTGAACAGGCGTTATATAAATTTTCCTACTATGTTTCATCGGATTGGCACGGACCATGCAACTACCTATATCAGAAGGAGCGAGCGGTTAAGACGAAAACTGATCGCCCTTACCTATGTTGAAAGGCCATGACTACATGGCATAGGTTTTGGAGAGGAGGACTTTGATATGGCAGAGGAAAGAAAGGACTTGGACAAGGGCTTCCAGCAGGATCGTAAAGCGCAGCATATGGCTGATCCGAACAAGAACAAAGAAGCTTGGGAGCAGAAGGCGCAGGATACTTCGGGGCGCGATTGGACGAAGCCTCGTCGTCCGACGTTGAAAGACGGGGAAGTATAAGAACTGCCCGGACGAGGAGAATCAGAGAGAGAGGGATAGCAAGTTATGCTTACCAATGAACTCGAAGGCGTTAACAAAGACGTCTACAAAACTGATTGGCAGTGGCAAGAAGGTGAGTACACGGTCACGCGTACGAACATGTGGACCGCACCTGGCTGCCATAATGGTTGCTCTGTTCTGTACTACACCAAGGATGGCAAGGTTGAGAAGATCGAGGGCGACCCACTGTCTCCCTACAACCAGGGCCGTCTATGCATGCGCTGCCTAGACGTCGTCGAGACGTTCTATCATCCTGACCGCCTGAAGTACCCCTTGAAGCGCGTTGGCGAGCGCGGCGACAACAAGTGGGAGCGCATCACGTGGGATGAGGCTTACGACGATATCGCCGAGCATGTCCGCGCCATCTGGGAAGATTACGGCCCCGAGTCCATCGTGTCCATGCAGGGCACCGGTCGTAACATCTGCTGGCAGACCCCGTACTTGAGCTATGCCGCCTTTGGTAGCCCGAACTTCGTGCTCGGCTTCCTTTCCGGCGATGCCTGCTACCTGCCCCGTACCACTATCGGTCACTGCTTCATGGGTGACTTCTTCGTGGCTGACTGCTCGCAGCACCTCGAGAAGCGCTTCGCCGATCCTGAGTACGTGTTCCCTGACTACATGCTTATCTGTGGCAACAACGCTCTCGTCTCCAACGGTGACGGCTTCTTCGGCCACTGGATCATCGACATCATGAAGGAAGGCGGCACGAAGCTGATCGTGCTCGACCCTGCCTGCACGTGGCTGGCCTCCAAGGCTGAGTACTGGTTGCAGGTTCGTCCTGGCACCGACGCAGCTGTCATTATTGCCATGCTGGGTGTTATGATTGAAGAAGATCTCTACGACCATGACTTTGTCGAGAACTGGTGCTACGGTTTCGACGAGCTGGCCGAGCGTTGCCGTGAGTACACCCCCGAGCGTGCCCAGGAGATATCCGGCGTTGATGCCGAAATCATCCGCGGTGCTGCCCGTGCGTACGCC
Source organism: Gordonibacter sp. (assembly GCF_036667095.1). NCBI lineage: Bacteria > Bacillati > Actinomycetota > Coriobacteriia > Eggerthellales > Eggerthellaceae > Gordonibacter > Gordonibacter sp. The sequence goes on from NZ_JAVWUP010000001.1 coordinate 28,529, forward strand.
AGTGGCAACCCGTCCACCATCCAGTGGGGCCTCAAGGTCGATCAGACCGTCTGCGGCATTCCTCTGGCCCAGGCTCTGCTGTCCATGGGCGCCATCTGCGGTGACATCGATGTCCCTGGTGGCATGATGATCCCCCGTTGTGCCTACGACATTCCTGACTCTTATGGCTGCGGTATGTGGAACCTCGACGACGATATGCTCGGTAAGATGCTCGGCGTCGACACTTCTCCGCTGCACGCTCTCGGCTTCGACCCGACGGCCAACGGCGACACCGTGCTCCAGGCTATCGAGACAGACGAGCCCTACCCGATCCGCATGCTGTTCATCCAGTCCACGAACCCGATTGCCAACATGGCTTCCGACGCTCCGCGCGTGTATCGCGCCATGCGCTCGGTCGACTACAACGTCGTGGTCGACGTGTTCATGACCCCGACGGCTGTGGCCTGCGCCGACATCGTGCTGCCCTGCGGCATGAGCTGCGAGCGCAACTCTGCTCGCGTGTGGTGGTGGCCGCTGCGCTCCATCGTCAAGGTCGCCGACTTCTACGAGGCCAAGTCCGACGAGCAGATCATCCTCGAGCTGGGCAAGAAGCTCAATCCCAGGCTGTTCCCGTGGGAGACGGACGTCGAGCTCATGACGTGGTGGATCCAGTCCGGCAACCGCTTCCATGCCGGTTGGCCGCACAAGACCGACCAGACCTTCCTCGACCTCACCGAGAAGGTTATCGACTGGCCGGAGGATTGGGCCTATCGCAAGCACGAACTTGGGTGGCTGCGTGACGACGGACAGCCCGGCTTTAACACGAACACGGGCAAGTGCGAGCTGTTCAACACCCTGTTCGACGCATGGGGCTTCGATCCGCTGCCGTACTACGAGGAGCCGCCAGAGTCCCCCGTTTCCACGCCCGAATTGTTCGAAGAGTATCCGTATGTTCTGACCACCGGTGCCCGTACGTGGGAGTACTTCCACTCAGAGGAGCGTCAGGTGCCGCGTCTGCGCGAGTCGCATCCCGATCCGCTGACCGATCTGCATCCCGATACCGCCGAGAAGATTGGCGTGTGCGAGGGCGACTGGATCTGGGTTGAGAACATGCGCGGCAAGTGCAAGCAGCGTGTGCGCTTCAATGCTTCGCTTCGTCTCGATACCGTGCGCTCGGAGCATGGTTGGTGGTTCCCGGAGACGGACGGCGCCGAGCCCAACCTGTTTGGCGTGTTCGACTCCAACATCAACAACCTGACGGTTCAGGGTGTTACCGGTCCTACGCTGTACGGTGCTCCGTACGCGAACCAGATCTGCAAGATCTATCCGGTCACGAAGGAGAACGATTGCTCGCCCAGCGAGATCGTGACCCGCAAGGGAGGTTTCTAAGATGGCGGAAAAATACGGACTTCTGATCGACTATGCATGGTGCACCGGCTGCCACTCCTGTGAGATGGCCTGCAAGGTGGAGCATGGCTGGGCGGCCGGCGAGGCGAACGGCGTTCGGCTGTTCGAGGATGGCCCCCGTATGATGCCCGATGGCAAGTACGAGTACACTTACCTGCCGGTCATGACGTCGCTGTGCGACCTGTGCGCCGACCGCACCGCTGTGGGCAAGCTGCCCACCTGCGTGCATCACTGCCAGTCTGCCTGCATGAAGTACGGCACGGTGGACGAGCTGGCTGCGATGGCGAAGGATATGCCCCGCACCTGGATCTACGTACCTGAGCAGTAAGCTTTATTGCCTTGCTGGTGCCCCGGCTGTTGCCGGGGCACCAGACCCTAAGAGGCGTATCAAGAAGGAGAAAATACTATGTGCTACAGACCAGCCAACACCGTCACTATTGTGAAGTGCCTTGAGTGCGGCGCGTTCAACAAGCCCACGAACGAGAACTGCTCCAAGTGTGGTGCAGATCTGAACGAGTCCCGTAAAGCGGCAGACCAGGCCGCGGCTCCCGCAGCGGGCGCTCCTAAGACGATTTCCCTTACGCCGCAGGGCCTTGACGGTGCTCCCAAGGCTCCGGGTGCTCCTGTTGCGCCGAAAGCTCCGGGCGCTCCGAAGCCGCCGACGAACTAACTTTGTCACGTCCGACGGCATACGGCGCACGTTTTAAGGGATGGGGCAGCTATGCCTAACTGTAGAACATGCAGTCCGTGGTGCAGTCGTTGCCATAAGAAGGCGGAATACAAGTTTCCCGTCGAATGCCCCGAGTGCGGATGGTACAACCCATTCGAGCGGGATACCTGCAAGAAGTGCGGGGCACCGGTTGTGCATAGCGAGGAAAAGGCGGTCACTCACCTGAACGCCGAGGTGAAGAAAGCGTGCTTCTTCTGCTCGCCGTTCGAGCGGCCCCTTTGCAACGAATGCGTCGAAATGGGGCGCACGAAGGTATGTCCGGAATGCGGTAGCTATGCGTTGGGGACGCGTGCTGCTTGCAAGAAATGCGGGCACGTCTTTTAGGGCGTCGCAGGGTATCCGCCTGCACAGCTTTTCGGGTGCAGTCCGAGAGCGAGGGGGCGAGGGCATGGAAGGTGTAAACCGTGCCTTGGAAGAGTGTTTGGGCTGGAGAAGGTGATCAACGCTTATCTCCAGCCCTTTGTTTTTTTGTAGGCCGATGGTAAGTCCCACGAAGGAAAGCTACTGGTTTTCCTTGAGTTTGCGATACAGCGTTGCCTTGCTGATATCGAGGATGGCGGCAGCGGTGGCTATGTTGCCATCCGCTTGGAGGATCGCCTCGTTGATGGCGAGAGCTTCCAACTCTTTGAGGGAGAGGGTGGGTAGCGGCCCGTCTGAAGTCGAAACAGGATCGTCGTTTTTTGCAGCGGATGTAGCGGTATCGGGCACCTTGATAGATGAAGACGATTCGTTAAGGGATTCAGGGTTGTTTTCCGCCGTGGTGTCCTCCGTATCTTTTTGATGCGGTGAATCGGGGGCGTTGACGATATAGTTAGGAAAGTCGTCGACGGAGATGCTGTGGTTCTCGCACGTATAGTAAGCGGCGTAGATGGCATGCTTCAACTGCCGCACGTTTCCCGGCCAGGCGTACGAGCTGACGAAGCGAGCAGCTTCGCTCGAGAGTTCTACTTTGCCGCCATCCGTTCTGATCTGACATTCGTTAAGGAAGAAGCGTGCGAAGTACAGGGCATCTCCCAGGCGGTCGCGCAAGGGCGGAAGGTCGACGGTGAGCACGGAGATGCGGTAGAACAAGTCTTCGCGGAACTGGTGCTGGCTTACCAGCTTGGGAAGGTTCTGGTTGGTTGCCGCGACGAGACGGAAGTCTATCTGCTTGTACGATTTCCCACCCACGCGGATAACCCGCTTGTTCTCGAGGACGCGCAACAACGTTGCCTGCAGTTCAAGCGGCATATCGCCGATCTCGTCGAGGAACAGGGTACCACCGTCGGCCAGCTCTATCTTACCGGGCTTGCCTCCGCGCTCAGCACCGGTGAAGCTTCCGCTTTCATAGCCGAATAGCTCGCTTTCGATGAGGCGGGGCGGAATGGCGGCGCAGTTTATAGACATGAAAGGGCCGTCGGGTCGAGTCTGGTTGTGAACAGACTGGGCGAACAGTTCTTTGCCGGTACCGCTTTCTCCGATGAGCAGGATGTTCTCGCGGGAACGCGCAAAACGCGATGCGAGGTCCTTTGCCTTGGTTATCTGGTAGCTTTTTCCCAGTATATCCTTGAACGTGATCTTGGCCGTATCGCCGGCCTTGCCGCGAGATGCTCCGAGTGCCGAGCGTTTTGCCTCGCCGATGGCGATGATGTAGCCCTCAAGGTCGTTTGCGCTGCCGGAAATCTGCGAGATCTTGGCCTCATGGAGCTCTTCGTCGATGATAACGGTGGTGCCCCCGCCTTGTTTGACCACCTCGTCAAAGGGACGGCCGTCTCCCAGGAGCGTGAGCGCGTTCGTTTCCAGCAAATCCTCGGGAGGTACTTTGAACAGATGGGATGCTTCGGGTGTTGCCAGCGTTATGACGCCTTCCGCATCGCAGATGACAATGCCACCTTTCACGGTGTTCATGATGTTGCGCGAGATGCTCTCGAAACGCTGGGCTTCAAGGGTTGCCTTGCTGTATTTCGATTGGGTTTCGGCAAGCTGGATATCGTAGTCGTCGATGCGCAGCTGGTCGCTGAGCGCGGTTGCTAGAGACGAAATAAGACTCATAGCATGAATGAGTACTTTTTTGTCGGCCGCTGTGAAGGGTCCGTCGGGAATGGGCTGGGTAAGCATCAATGCCCCGATGCTGGTGCCAAGTTGCGTGATGATAGGTGCTGCGCAGGCGATAAGGCTATGCAGGGCAAAGCAGTAGTGCTCCGGTCCGATGATGACGAAGGGCTTTTTATGGCGCATGCACAAAGTATGTGCGTTGGTGCCTAAATTGCGCTCGTCGCACTGGTAGTTTGCACCCATGAACTGGTGTAGCTTCAGGTCTCCGATTTGAAGAAGCGAAGTCCCGTCTACGTCGAGCAGTTCGAAGGTGTAGTCGTTTTGCAAGTTCAGGGACTCAATTTTATTGATCAGGGATCGTGCGGTTTCGATGAGCTGGACGTTAGCGGCGAGCGCCCCTGCGTAGGTCTCTTCGTCGATGTACTTTCCTAGGTCGACTCTGTCGGGGGCTAGTCCGGAATTGCGCGAGTTAATCCACGAGTCGGCAACTTCGGGTCGCACGCAACTTGCAAGGTGCGGATCGGCGTTGTTGTTGAGGAAATCGAGTTTTGCATCGAAAATGCAGTCCCAGAAAGAATCGTCTTCATGCATGGATCTGATCAGCTGGAGATCGCTTGCGTAGTTTATATCCATGGTATCTGCGGCATCGGGCAACAGAGGCCTCCTTGCTCGGCGGATAGATGAGTAACGATAGTGTAACGACATTATAGGATCAAAGATGCGAATTGAGGAAGAAAATCATTTTGAGAAGAGCTCCGATCCCCGGAGCCTTTCGGCGTTTGATGCATCTTCGGGTGCCTTCGGCGGACGAAAGCCGTGGGGGCTGGATGCGAGGGGTGCCGACGTTGACTCCATAGAATGGAGTTTCGACCACGGAATACGACGTTCTCCCGCCGAAAAGCTGATCTTAAAAGGATTTTCTACGCCGAATCGGGAACCTAAATTTACTGCTGACGAAGAATCCTGCTACGAAAATTACCGTTATCGCTTGAGTGGGTCTGGCACCGTGCGTTTGGTGGCGTATGCGGGGTGTGCTTCTCAAGTGGAAGTACCGGCGGTTATCGAGGGGGTCAGCGTCACTTCACTTGCTACCAATCTGTTTAGAGACCACGATGAGTTGCAGAGCGTTTCACTGCCCGATTCAGTGGAGTATGTGGGGAATCACGTGTTCGACGGGTGTGTCAATTTGAGAAACGTGCGTCTTTCAGCGTCTTTGACACAAGTGGGGCCTACCTTGTTTTTAGGGTGCTGCGCGCTTGTTGAGGTGACGATCTCGAACTCAGCAGTACACCTTGAAAGCAACTCGTTTTCGGATGCTCCTGTCGCCTGTGTCCATTTCGGGCCGCAAGTGCGATCCTTCGAGGCGCACCCGCGATGCCTGCCGTACGTGAGGCGGGTGTCCGTCGATGAGGAAAACGAACGTTTCGCCACCGACGGTAAAGCGCTGTTCTCGAAGGATCGCAAGCACTTCTACCGACTGGTCGTTCCCTGCAAAACCTACGAGGTGCCCGAGCCGTGTGCCGACATTGATGAGCGCGCTTTTGACTCGCTGTCGAATTTGGGGGAAGTCTTCCTACCGAGCACGCTTCAGCGCATCGGCCGTTTGGCGTTTGCGAAGACGAGCTTGTCGTGGGTGAACCTGCCCCCTTCGGTGGAATCTATCGGAGAGAAGGCCTTCTACCATTGTGCGAAACTGGCCGGCATTTCTTTGTCGCAGGGCTTGAAGCATATCGACGCGGAGGCGTTTGCCTTCTCTTCCGTCCAGCGCTTCGAGCTGCCGGCATCGATCGAGCACGTGGGATTCCGCGCCTTCGACCATACTCCTGCGCAGATGCGCATAGGAGAAGGCGCCGTGAGCATTGCCGCGAGCAACCAGCACCTCGAGCTGGATGGCCAAGGGGGCCTGTACCACCACGACGTATTCGTCGAGCTGATCGGGAGAGTTGCGAGCTACCACGTGCGCAGCGGCACGCACGTTATCGGGGACGAGGCGTTCAAGCGCCATGGTGGCGTGCGCGCGGTAAAGTTGCCCGAGGGCGTTTTCTCGGTGGGCCGGGAGGCGTTTCGGGGCAATCGGCAGCTGCGGCGCGTCGATTGCCCCGAGAGCCTTGAGCGTATCGGCGATCGGGCCTTCCTGGATACCGCCCTGGATACGCTGCGCCTTTCCCGCAGGGTGCGGGTCATCGGGGAGAACGCGTTGCTCGTGCAAGGCGAGAACCAGCTCATGCCCAAGATGCCGCTGCGGTCCCTCTCGCTCGATGCGCGCAACCCCGTCTTCTATAGCGAGGGAGGCCTTCTGTGCCAGCGTGAGGGCGACAAAGCAGGCGGCGACTCGTGTTTGCTGTACGTGGGGCCGGACAGCGTCGTGCGCATACCGGATGCGGTGACGCGTATCGCCAGCCTTGCTTTCTGCGGCGTCGGCGGGGTGGAGGAGCTCTTTCTCCATGACCATCTGCGCAGTATATGCGTCGGCGCGTTTTCGACAGCGCGCTCCATTGCGCGGGTGCACGTCGATTTCCCTCGTCCCATTGATGGCTTCTCTTCGGGCGATTTTGCCGTCCCCGAGCTTTCGGCCCGGTACCGGTCGCCGTCGTACCTGTTCGATGCGGGATCGACGGGAACCATCTTCGATTTCGAGTACTACGACTCATGGGTGACCCATGCGGCGAAGATCGCGGAGTTCGCACCGGCTGGCCTGAGCCGGTTGATGCGCCCCATGGGGCTAACCGAGCAATTTCGCGAGCTGTACGAGAACATCTTTTTGCGCAAAAGCCGGGCGGTATGCCGCTACTTTGCCGACAAGGGGGATTTCGAGGCGCTCTTTGCGCTGTACAACCGGGATCTGCTGGGCGAGGGCTGTATCGGGGCGGAACTCGAAAAATCGACGCACGAAGGGAGGACACAAGCTACCGCCTGTCTGCTGGAGCTGCAGCATCGCTGCCGCCCCAGTGCAGGCGTGGATTTCAGCTTGTAGGTAGCCCATGAAAGATTTGACGCCGATAGTGGCAGGGGACGTGGTTCTCGAAGAGCGGGAACAGCTTGGGGGTCGCTCTGGCCGCGAGCAGGCAGTGAGCCTGTCCTCCGAGGCACGCATGGCCGAGAAGCGCGAGCGCTACGAACGCTGTGCGCCGGTGGCCCACGACATTCTAGAAGAGGCACGCACGTCGCTCGCGGTGCGCTTCCGCTTCCTCGACCGTGCCCTTTGGCGCATGCCGCTGGTGTCGAGCTTCGATATCTATGGCATTGCCAGCGACGGGGTGAAGCTATACTACGATCCCGAGTACGTAGTGGCGCGCTTCAAGCTCTCGTCGAACGAGGTGGTGCGCGATGTCATCCACTGCCTGTTCCACTGCATATTCCGCCACCCTTTCATGCTGTACTCGGTGCTGCGCACGCCCTGGGACGTGGCGTGCGACATTGCCCTAGAGGCGCTGCTGCTCGACCTGGTGGGAGAGGCGTTTCCCTGCAACATGGACCGCCGCGCGCGTGAGTCGCTGCGGGTCATCCGGGCGCAGGTAGGGGGCGTGATCACGGCCGAGCGGCTGTACCATTTCTTTTCGAACGAGGGCAACCGGATAGACCTGCGCTCTTTGGCGCCGATGTTCTATCACGACACTCATGGGCTTTGGTACGGCGACGCAGGCGAGGGTGCGACGCGGGGCTCTCAGGGAGCGGCTCGCCAGCAGTCGGAAGACCGCGAAGGAGGAGCGCTCCCCACGGCGGATGGCAGTGAGTCGCTTGACGATATGCGCGGCGGGTCGGATATGCCCTCTGCCGAAGGCGGGGCTGGCGAGGACGACCAGAACTTCGCCGACGACCAGGAGCGCCGCGACGGTTCCGAGGATGAGGACTCTGCCGACGGCGACGAGCCGTCGGCGTTCGAGGACGAGTTCGGCGCGGATGAGGCCCTGTCGCAAGCCTGGGAGGATATCAGCCGTCGCATCCATGTAGAGCTTGAGGCGCATATGCTGCAGCGTGGCGAGGGTGCGGGCGGCTTCGCCGCGGCGTTGGGGGCCGTCAACCGCGAGAAGCATGATTACGCTGACTTCCTCAGGCGCTTCGCCACGCTGCACGAGCGCATGCGCGTGAACGACGACGAGTTCGACTACATCTACTACACCTACGGCATGGATCGCTACGGCAATATGCCGCTCATCGAGCCGCTCGAGTACAAGGAGGCGCGTTCGGTGCACGACTTCGCCCTTGCCATCGACACGTCGGAATCGGTGTCGGGCGATCTGGTGCAGGCGTTCGTTCGGAAAACGTATAACATCTTGAAGCAGGTCGAGAGCTTCACCGACCGCGTGAACATCCATATCATCCAGTGCGATGCCCGGGTGCAAGACGATACGGCGATCACCTCGCTCGACGAACTGGATCTCTACATCGACTCGATGGAGCTTCGGGGATTTGGTGGCACGGACTTTCGCCCGGTGTTCGACTATGTGAACCTGCTGGTGGAGAAAGGCGAATTCACCGACTTGAAGGGATTGGTCTACTTCACCGACGGGCAGGGGACGTTCCCGCGCCAGCAGCCCGCCTACGACGCGGTGTTCGTGTTTCTCGACGACGGCTACTCGGACCCTGCCGTGCCCCCTTGGGCGCTCAAGGTCATTTTGGACGAGAGGGGTTTGACCTGATGAATGAGAGCGATGCACGGTGGGGCGAGAATCAGCAATCGGTGGACTTGAGGAGTGAGCGATGAACATTGCACAAGCAAAGCAGCAGGTGAAAGACGCCGTCGAGGCGTACCTTGCGCTCGACGAGCGCGGACGCCCCCTGCTCGATATTGCGCGGCAGCGGCCCGTGTTCCTGGTAGGGGCACCCGGTATCGGCAAGACGGCCATCATGGCCCAGATCGCGCAAGAGCTGGGTATCGGGTTGGTGTCGTACTCCATGACGCATCATACGCGCCAAAGCGCGCTGGGCCTGCCGCTCATCGTGCACGAGAACTACGAGGGCCTGGAGTACGAGGCCTCCGAGTACACCATGAGCGAGATCATCGCGTCGGTGTACGCCTACATAAAGAAGAGCGGAGTGAGGCAGGGCATCCTGTTCCTCGACGAGATCAACTGCGTTTCCGAGACACTGTACCCCTCCATGCTACAGTTTCTGCAGTTCAAGACGTTCGGCCGCCATGCGGTACCAGAGGGCTGGATCATCGTCACGGCTGGCAACCCGCCCGAGTACAACAAGTCGGTGCACGAGTTCGACATCGTCACGCTTGACCGTGTGAAGAAGGTGAGCGTCGAGCCCGATTTCGATGCGTGGAAGGCCTATGCTGTCTCGAAGGGCACGCATCCGGCCATCCTCACGTTCCTCGAGATTAAGAAGCACCGCTTCTATTCCATCGAGGCATCGCTCGAGGGCAAATCGTTCGTGACCGCACGCGGTTGGGACGACCTGTCCGACATCATCGGGGTATTCGAACGCTTGGGAAAGCCGGTGGACTTCGACCTGATCGTCCAGTATGTGCAGAGCGAGGCCATCGCTCGCGAGTTTGCCGCCTACTACGACCTGTTCAACAAGTACCGCGATGACTACCGTGTCGACGAGATACTCGGCGGCGGTGAGATTGACGGTATAATTGACCGTGCAGCCGAAGCCGAGTTCGACGAGCGTCTTTCGCTAGTGGGATTGCTCCTCGATGCCGTGTGCGGCGACATGCAGGCCATCGTCGAGGACACCGAGGTGCTGGTGGCCCTGCGCGATGACCTGCGGGGCATGAAAGCAGCGGTGGAAGAGGGTGAAGGCGTCCGCGATCTCTTGGTGGACCTCGGACGGCGTCGGACCTCGCAGCTCGAGCTGTCCGTAGCGGCGGGCAACCTGTCCAAGGATCGTCGGGCGACAGCCGAGCGCGAGCTGGACGAGATTGCCGAGCTGGCACGGGTTGTGTGCGACGGCGTGCCTGCGTCGCAGGGCTACGACTTTCTTTCCCAGGCGTTTTCGGGCAAGGCGGCAGCATTGCAGGCTCGCGTGGGGCACGTCGAGGGACGGCTTGCCTGTGCATTCGCCTTCGTCGAGGCGGCGTTTGGGGATAGGCAGGAGATGGTGGTGTTCACGACTGAGCTTACGTCGCGCACCGTCTCGGCACGCTATATCGCCCAGTACGGAAGCGAGTCCTATTTTGCCCACAATGCGGACATGATCCTGTCGGAGCGCCAGCGTGACCTGCGTCGGCGCGTCGAAGATCTGAACATCTAACAGCACGGCAAAGGAGACGAACTATGAAGAAGTACACGCTCACCTCGTATGAACCGGTAACGATCGAGCTTCCGAAGCCCCAGGTGCCGGAAAGCCTCGTTGACTCCCAGATAGAGAAGTTGTTAGAACCCTTGGCCGAGTACCATGAGGTTGCCGAGGATCGCGGGGTTGTATCGGGCGACCACATCGTCGTGACGACGGAGGACGCCTGCATCGACGGCAATCCGGCCTCCAACTTCGTCCTGCAACATTCCGTCTACCACGTAGGCGCAGGCGAGATGCCCCGCACGTTCGACGACGAGATCGTCGGCATGGGCGTGGGCGAGACGAAGGATGCCGTGGCCCCGATCAAGATGCCGTTGGCTCAAGATGGCAACCTCTCCCAGCTGACCATGCGCGTGACGGTGGAGAAGATACTGTCTGCACATCAGCCTGAGCTGACCGACGAGTTGGTGCGCGAGCATTTCGCGCCCGCATGTACGGTTGCTGAGTTCCGCTCCGGTGTGGCTGGCCAGTTCGGCAAGCCCGATATGGCCAAGGATGATGCGCAATTCCCCGATCTGGTGCTGGACGAACTGGCGAAGCGCCTGGTGGAAGAACCTGACACGGCCGACCTGCTGCCGGGCCAGCCGCTGGAGGCGCTGCGAGTGACCTGCGCTATCGATGCTTTGGCCGACCATTTGGATATCGAGCTGTCCGACGACGATATCACGGCACAGATGCCGGGCAACGATGCCGAGCAGCGCATGAAGATTCGCAAGCAGCTGGAGGATCAGGGCCTGGACGACGAGGCGCGCGTGTTCGCGCTGCGCGAGGCCGCCTTGTCGTGGCTGGTCAACAATTCCCGTGTGACGTACCGGTAGCAAGAATCACGCGGAGGAGAGCGACATGGAATCATCACTGCCGATGAATACAGAGGCGCTGAGGGAATACTACGAGCAGCTTCCCAACGAGTACGGGTTTGCGAGCCAATGCAAGATGACGCTTTTGGGCGATATCAGGGGCAAGCGCGTCCTCGATATCGACTGCCGCCGCGGCAAAGGAGTCATCAAGCTGTCCGACTACGTCGGCCCCAAGGGGTTCGTCGTGGGAGTCGATCCCTCTCCTACGTGGATCGAGGTGGCCCTCTCCTTTAGGGAGGACGCCTGGCGCAGAAACGGGCTGCCCTGCAACAATATGGACTTTCGCGTGGCCTATCCGGAGGACCTCGCTGCGGCTGGCTTGGGAGACGGAGCGTTCGATCTGGTGTTCGCCAACAGCAGCATCAACGTTGACTACTGTCCCGAGGCCGTGCTTTGCGAGGTGTTCCGCGTGCTGAGGCCCGGGGGAGTGCTGGTGTTCGACGGCGTGGTGGCCCAGGGGGAGCGCGACGAGTCCGTCGTCGCCCAGGCGCGTGCCTTAGGCAACGCGGTCCAGGCGGCCCTCAGCCGTGCCGCGTTCGAGGATATGGCCCTGAGCGCGGGGTTCGATCCGCCGGAGTACTACGAAGAGTCGTTCGTGCGCGCAGAAACGGGCTACCTGGATGGATTCGAAGTGCCGGTCGCGCCCACGGACGAGGACGTTCGGTTTGTGAAGACCACGGCGCGCGTCTACAAGCCGCGCCGATAAGGAGGGGTTATGCACTACGAGGAGTTGAAGGAACAGGTCAAGGCAGTGCCCGCAGCGCGGGCGAAGGATTTCAAGGAGCTGCTCTCCCTAGCCAGCATTGCCGGCGGCGTGTGGCCCCCGTTTGAGAAGCACCTTGAGGAAGCGAAGGACTTCCGCAGCTTCTTCAAGGCGATCTACGACGACGATGCCTGCCGCTTTGAGAACGTGTGGGCGTACTGGGCGAAAATGAACCGCGAGCCGTGGGCTGATCGCTTCGAGGCCGACCGCGTGGCGCGGGGTGTGTTGCTGGACACGCGGGGCATTTTCCTCAAAGGCGGCGGCAACGAACTGCTCATCCCGCTTGCCGGACGCTCCCAAGCGGTCAACGTCTACCTGTTCCGCGAGAACGCCTTCAATGAGAAGGCGGCGGAGTTCTACGGTGCTATCGAGGGCTCGTTCACCTGCGTCGGCATAGAGCTCGAGGGTGCATTCGACGTGTTCCGCACGCATCGCGGGCTCATCTTCGAGCGATGGGAGGTCGACAAGCTGAACCGACGTGCCGACGGCAAGGGCCAGGTCCATGCGGACGGGGACTGCTGCACTCCGTGGTAGCACGATGCTATTCGCCGCTAAAACACGCCATCGGGGTGGCAGATCGAGGGAGTCATGGTTATAATCAAATAGCTGATTCCGTCTACTACTAGTTAGCATCGAACAACGATTCCTGTCTTACTCGACGAGAATCGAAAACGTGCAGCGGGCAGTCGGGCGGGGCTGGCTCGAGGAGTTTTTCAGCATCGTTTCGCACAGGGGGGCGCGTATGCTTATGCCAGGGTCCACGAAGGGGGGTGGCAAACCGTCGAGCGGCAAGATCCCCAGACGAGCGGTCGCGGCACGAACCGCGGTCCGAGCAATTAATACTAAGGGGCTTACCGGCTTGCGGAATTTAGAACTTCCGGTGTGATGTGGACGGAGCGGGCGTTTTATACACTGATGTGCATAGTCTGCACGAGTGAAATCGTTCGAGCCAAGCAAAGCTTACGGGTCTATTCACGATAACGGCACGACGGATTCAACGTAAGGTGAACGACGAGAAGAAGAGGGGAAGGTAGATGACGGAGATTTCCAAGACGTCGAGCGGGTTCAAGGACCTTGTGTGTCCGGACACCGAGTCAACTGAGGTCGACATTCATCAAGACGGCGTCACGATGGTCAAGTCGCTGTGCTATTTCTGCCATGCGAACTGCGGTGTTCTTGCCTATGTCAAGGACGGCGACGTAATCAAGATCGAGGGCGATCCTGATTACTCGAACCAAGGTGGACTGTGCTGTCGCGGCACGAGCGCGCTTCTGCACGTGAACCATCCAGCCCGCATCAACCACGCGCTGAAGCGCGTCGGTGGCAAAGGCGAGGGCAACTGGGAGAAGATTCCCTACGACCAGGCGATCCAGGAGGTTGCCGACAAACTCAACCAGATCAAGGAGGAGAGCGGTGCTGAGGCGGTGGCCTCTGCTGGTGGCACGACGCGCACCGACGACTGGGCGCGCCGACGCTTCCTGAACCAGTTCGGAACGCCGAACGGCTTCCACAACGCGCTTCTGTGCTGGATACCCACGTTCATGGCAGAGACTTGCGTGGCCGGCTGGTCGCCGTTCGAGACCGACCTTGCTGCGGCTCGCACGCTGATCCTGTGGGGCATGAATCCCGGTGCCTCCACGCTCGGCGGTATGAACGGCTACACCGACCTACAGAAGGCCGGCCTGAAGATCATCGTCGTGGACCCGCGCTACTCCGAGACTGCGTCGAAGGCCGATCTGTGGCTACCGCTGCGTCCCGGCTCCGATGCTGCGCTTGCGCTCGCCATGCTACACACCATCATCTACGAGGGTCTGTGCAACTACGATTTCGTGCGCGATTGGTGCGACAGCTTCGAGGAGCTGACCGAGCATGTTGCCGAGTACACGCCCGAGTGGGCTGCTCCCCTCACGTGGCTCGAACCCGACCAGATCCGCGCTGCCGCCCGCATGTACGCTATGAACACGCCCGGCTGCATCCAGTGGGGCTGCACGTGGGACCAGCTCGGCCGCGCCTCCACCACCGGCAGTCATGCTATCGCGCTCATCCGCGCCGTCTGCGGCAACCTAGACGTTCCTGGCGGTGACGGCATGCCGGGACCAGCACTCAACTACCTCACCGACGAGGAGATGGAAGCCAACGAGTGCCTGCCCGAGGAGCAGAAGGCCAAGCAGATCGGCTCCGACAAATTCAAGCTCACCTCGTGGCCCGGCTACAAACTCATCTCCGATAACGCGCTGCGCACGTGGGGCAAGACGCTGCCGACCGAGTGGTTCTGCGAGGCCCATGGCCCGAGCGTGTTTAAGGCTATCATCACGGGCGACCCCTACCAGGTGCGCGCGCTCATCGTGAACGCTACCAACCCGGTGAACTCCTACGGTGACGCCAAGATGACCTTGCAGGCTTTGAAGCAGTGCGAGCTTTTGGTGACGGTCGATTACTGGATGACCCCGACGGCGCTGCTGTCCGACTACGTGTTCCCGGCGGCTGGTGCGCTCGAGCGTCCCGTCATCGTGACGCACTACGGCGCGACCGACTCCATCATGGGCGGCATGCGTGCTATGCAGCCCAAGTACGACCGCCAGACCGATATGACGTTCTGGCGCAAGCTGGGCCTAGCCTGCGGCCAAGACCCCGCGCTGTGGCCGTGGGAGACCGAGGAAGAAGCCTACTTCCATATCCTGCAGCCCCTGGGCCTTCCTGGCGTGGAGAGCTACAGCGACTTCGTCGAGATCTACCGTATGTACTATCCGCCGCTGCATCAGAACAAGTTCATCAGCAACGGCGGCTTCTGGACGCCTTCCGGCAAAGTGGAGTGCAACTCCTCGATGCTGCGCGAGCTGGGCTATGCGGGCATGCCGACCTACATCGGCTGCATCGAGAACGAGGTCGACACCCCGGAGATCGCCGAAGAGTATCCCATCGTGCTGACCACCGGTGGTGGCTTCATGCCCTACCACCACTCCGAGCACTTCCAGATGCAGAGTATCCGCTACCTGTACCCGGAGCCGTACTTCTCGCTCAACCCGGAACTTGCCAAGAAGCTGAATATCGCCTACGGCGACTGGTGCTGGATCGAGACTCGCCGCGGCCGCATCAAGATGCGCGCCAACGTGGAAGCCGAAGTCCATCCCAACGTGGTGTTCGCACCGCGCGGCTGGTGGTTCCCCGAGCGCGACGGCTCGGCCGACCCGAACAATCCGTTCGGTTGCCTCGAGTCCAACGTCAACGTGCTGACCTCGGTCGACGATGAGCACTGCGACCCGATGGGCGGCTCGTGGGCCAACCGCGGCCTCATGTGCAAGGTGTACAAGTGCGGCGACTTCGACAAGGAGTTCAAGGACGCCGACACCCAGTTCTCCATCCCGGGCTCTGCATCCGAGCCGGGCGTTACGGTTATGCCGAGCGACCAGAAGCTCGCCCGCGAGCCCATCCCGTTCGAGAAGCCGCAACCGACCGACGCGGTGCCCGAGGGCTACGAGTACGTGTGGCAGAACAACAGCCTGTACCAGAAGGGCACGAATTTCCGCCTGGACGAGTCGGGTTGGCTTATCAACCCGCGCACCAAGGGCTACCACGACGCCCATACCGGCTGGCGCTACGACGCGGCCAACGAGTGCCTGGTGGACGACGAGACCGGCAAGATGTACACGATGGACCGCGAGGAGATCGTCTTCTTGGCGGGCGTGCGCTGCTATCCGGGCGCCGAGGCGGCTCCCTTCGAGATGCCGGAGAACCTGACGTGGAACGCAGAGCGCGGCCATGCGGTCCTGGGCGACTTGCTGTTCGTGTACGATCCGAACAGCGGCTGGCTGCTCGATCCGGCAGATGGCGCGTTCCATGATGCCAACTACGGCTGGCTCTACGATGCCGGCTCTGGCCATCTGGTTGACGAAGCAACGGGCAAGCATTACGACATGTCGTATGCTCCCGTCGAAGAATAGAACCGCGTAGGAAGAAAGGATAGATACATGACACGTTACGTTATGGTCATCGATCAGCGTCGTTGCATCGGCTGTCACTCCTGCACGGTTGCTTGTCGTACGTGGAACAAGCTCCCCCTTGACATCGTCTACAACCCGGTGGTTACCGAGGGTGCTCAGGGTACGTGGCCGAACGTCCACAAGAGCTGGCAACCGCTGCTGTGCATGCACTGCGAGAACCCCGAGTGCGTTCCGTGCTGCCCGTCGGGCGCCAGCCAGCAAGACGAAGACGGCACGGTGTGGGTGGACCCCCAGAAGTGCCTGTCGTGCAAGGTGTGCGTGAACGCGTGCCCCTATGGCATGCGCGATGCTTCTCACCTGGAGGATCGCATGCACCGCTACGTGCGCAAGTGCACGTTTTGCCGCGACAAGCGCCAGCTGGACCCCGATGCTCAGCCGTACTGCGTGCTGACCTGCCATCAGAAGGCCCGTATTTTCGGCGACCTCGACGATCCGAACAGCGAGGTTTCTAAGCTCATTGGCTCCGTGAAGACCGAACGTCTTTTCGAGGAACTCGGCACCGATCCTCAGATCTACTACATTCCTGAGTTGGGAGGTAAGGCATAATGAGGCACCATTATTGGGAACCGCCTATCGCCCTGTATCTGTTCTTGGGCGGTTTGGCAGGTGGCATTCTGTTCATCTCCGCGCTCTTCAACAGCTTCGTGCTTCCGGGCTCGGCCGAGATCTTTGCGCTTCCTGTGCTCGTGTCCCTGGTGTGCGTGGCTATCGGCTGCGTGTTCCTGGTGGTCGACCTGGGACAGCCGGGCGTGTTCTGGCGTGTGTGGACTACGGCTAAATCCATCATCAAGTGGGGCGCGACGTTTTTGGTCATCGCCGCAGTGTTCGCCTTACTGTTCTTCTTGGCGTTTATCGGCGATGCGTGGCCGATCTTTGCGGGGCTGTCCGGCTTCCTGAAGCCCGCGGCCGACGCGTTCTTGCTGATCGCCGGCTTCTTTGGCCTGTGCATTATGATGTATACCGGCATCATGCTGTCCACCTTGAAGGCGCATGCGTTCTGGGCTACCCCGGCCCTGCCGGTGCTGTTCACCATCTCGGCCATTTCCACGGGCTGCGCGGCCATCGTGCTGTCCATCGGCGGCTGGCCGATGACGGCCACGTTGGAGGGCCTGCTCCTCTCCGAGGTCGTCCTTGATCTGCTGCATGTTGTGGACATCGTCCTGGTCGTCGCCGAGCTTATCGTGCTGCTGACCATGGTCCTTTCCTTCCTAGGTGCGGGCAACGTGACTGCCAAGGCGGCGGCGCGGCGCTGGGTGCGCGGATCCTATGCGGGGCTGTTCTGGGTCGGCATGGTGGGCCTGGGCCTGGTGGTTCCGCTGATCATGTACCTGGGCGGCGGCCATTCCGCGGCCTCGCAGATCGTGGCTCCCATCCTGGTTCTGTGCGGCGGCTGCCTGTTGCGTTTCATGGTGGTCAACACCGACGATCGCGCCGAGATTCCCGGCGAGAACCGCTACTACAACCGCGTGGCGAAGAAAGATGCCGAGTTCATTTCTAAGTGGACGTACGGCGACAACGAGTACTAATCCGTCTCCGGAGGATTCAGGCGCGGCGGGCAAGCGCCGCTTGCGTTCGCAGATCGGGGGTCTGGCTTTCGGGCCGGGCCCTCGCCTGTGGTTTTAAGAGCAACCAGAAGGATGCTCGGGGCGATGATGCAGTACTATTGGTGCGGAGACGGGGTTCGTCGGAAGAGACGGGTATGGAAGAATACGAGTTCGAAGATGTTTTAGCCGGAAGCACGGTGTCGTGCACGTTCCCACGCCTTGTCGCGCAGGTGGCGGGCGATGGACGGCCTCGGCGGACGCGCACGTTGTTCTTTCCGGGCTGCTCACTGATCAACTACGGCTTGCCCCTGGTGCAGTCTGTGTATGGGCTGCTGTCAGAAGCGGGCGCGGTTGAGGGAATATCGCTTTTGTGCTGTGGCAAGATATTGAGCTTCGAGCCGGACGGCAAGGAGGTCCGCGCGGCGTTCGAGCAGCAGCTGCGCGAGCGGGTCGCGAACGCCGGGGTCGAGCGCATCGTTGCTGCCTGTCCGAACTGCGTTCTTGCGTTGCGCGCGGCCTTGGATTGCGACGAGCGCACGGCGGGCGTGGAGGTCACCGCGCTTCCGGCAGAGCTGGCGGCGCTCGGATACCGTATCGATGGGGACGTTGCTGCGCGCATGCTTGCCAATGAACTCGTTCGAGAAGAGACTGACGTGCCTCCGCTGTTCAGCGTCCACGACTCGTGTCCTGATCGGGCGACGGGCGAGTTCGCCGACGGCTTGCGAGCGCTCCTGCCGTCTGACTTGTTCGTTGAACCCGAGCATTGTCGACGGCATTCGGGATGCTGCGGGTCGCTCGTTCGCGCGGCGGGCAAGTTCGAGCTTGCCGACGAGCAATCGCGCCAGCGGGGTGCTGAGGCGGTGAGTGCGGGGGCGGATGGCATCGTTGCGGCTTGCGTGAGCTGCGCCTATCAGCTGTCCGCCTCGCAGCGCCGCGTCCCGGTGTTTCACTATCTGGAGCTGTTGTACGATTGGCGCATCGATTGGCGCAATGCCGACCAGTACATGAAGCTGCGTTTTTTGTTTGACGACTCGCTGGGCACCGAGGAGGCTTCTGGCGATACGCGACCGTTCATGGGATTGACTCCCGATGCTGGGAAAGGGGCATGATGGCGACCGAGACAAGGCGCACGAACTGCCACTACTGCGGCTACTGCTGCGCCTTCCTGGCCACCGTGGAGGACGGTCGCGTGACCGATCTGGTTCCCGATACGACGCGCTACCCTTACGACGAGCGTATCTTGGCGGGGTGCCGTCGCTGGCGCATGAACTTGGACGCGCTTGACGGCGACGACCGCGTGAACTATCCGCTGCGCCGCGTCGGCGCGCGCGGCGGCAACCAGTGGGAGCGCGTGAGCTGGGACGAGGCGCTCGATGATATTGCCGCGCGGTTGGGCGCGCTTGCCGAGGAGCATGGCCCCGAGACGCTGGCCAGCGCCATTGGCGGGCCGCACGCATCCTACTGGCCGCTACACCGCTTCATGAACCTGTTCGGGAGTCCCAACAACATGGGTATCGGGCAGATCTGCTGGAACCCGCGCATCTGGATGGACGCCCTTACGTTCGGCTGGACGGTGGAAGCCGATATCGTGCCCGGCGTGACCGACTGTCTGTTCATCTGGGGGACGAACCCGGCAGAATCGGACAACTCGGCATTCTGGCGATCGCTTATCCAGTTCTCGAAGACCGAGGCGGCACTCGTGGTCATCGACCCACGGCGTACGCGCATCGCTGCTCTGGCCGACGTATGGCTGCCGATACGTCCGGGAACCGACTGTACGCTGGCATTAGGGCTGCTGCACGTGATCATCGGCGAAGATCTGGTGGACCGGGCGTTCGTCGACTCCTGGTGCCATGGCTTCGACGAGCTGGCCGAGCACGTGCTGCCCTATACCCCCGACTTCGTAGCGCAAGCCTGCGGCCTGGCTGCTGAGGACATCGTGCGGGCAGCGCGGCTGTTCGGCCAGGCCCGAGCGGCGGCGCTCGTGTCCGGGCGCGGCGTCGACCAGGTGGGGGCGAGTGTGGCGCCGACGCACCGCGCCATCTGCAGTCTGCGTGCGGTGACGGGCAATGTGGACAAGCCCGGCACGTGCGTGTTGGCCGAGGGTGCCGACTTCGTCTCCGAGATGGAACTGGAGATGACCGATGCGCTCGCGCCGGAGCAACGGGCGCGCTGCCTGAACACGCACCTCACGCCGCTGCAGTGCTACGACGGCTACGAGCGCGCCCGTACGCTGACGGAGAAGCTGGGACGCACGCTGCCTGCGCGCTACCTGACCTCGGCTCATCCCGACCTGGTGCTGCATGCCATGGAGACAGGGGAGCCGTATCCGGTGCGGGCGCTTATCGTGAACGCCACCAATCCGCTGCTCACCTACGCCGACACGCATCGGGTGTTCGAGGCCTTCATGGGCCTCGATCTGCTGGTGGTGCTGGAATACTATATGACTCCCACGGCGAGCATTGCCGACTACGTGCTGCCTATTGCCGCTGCGGTCGAGCGGCCTATCCTGCAAGTGCATGGAGGTGTGGCGAACATAGGCTACGGCGGTCCGGCTGCGGTCGATCCGTACTATGAGCGTAGATGCGATTACGAGGTGTTCCGCGAGCTGGGCAAGCGGTTGGGGCAGGGGGACGCATGGCCGGAGAGCACGCTGGCCGAGGCGTTCGCGATGCAGCTGGCTCGTGCCGGCCTGGACTGGGACCTGTTCTGCGAACTGGGCATCTACTACCAGCAACCCGCCTTCGCTAAGCACGAGCTTCCGGGCTTGGACGGTCGCCCTCAGGGCTTTGCTACCACAACGGGAAAGATCGAGCTGGCTAGCGAGTTTTTACCACTGCTGGGAGGCCCGCGCCTGCCCGAACCTGCCGTGCCGGTTACGCTGTGCTCCGAGGGGCTGCGTGCGCGGGCCGAGCAGGAGGGAGGCGCATGGCTGCCGATGATCACCGGGTCGCGCAAGCAGCCCTACAACGCCTCGATGTATTTCAACAACCCGGCGTTTCGCGCCAAATCACCTTATCCGGTGGTGGAGGTGAGCGAGGCCACGGCTGTAAGGCTGGGCCTGGCGGCAGGGGATCGCGTCGAGATCGCCACCGACAACGGGTCGGCGCGCTTTATACTGGGAACGGCCTCGATGCGTGATGATCTGGTGAACGTGGACTACGGCTGGTGGCACCCTGAGTGGGAGCCGGGATCACCCGACTTTGGCGGCATGTGGGAGTCGAACGTGAACTGCCTTACGTCGTGTGCGCCCGGCGAGCCAATGATCGGCACCTGGTCGTACAATGCCATCGACTGCGTGTTGCGCAAGGTTAACGAGCCTTTGAGCTGGGAAAACGTATAGGTGCGGGCGTGCCCGCGTGAGAGAAGGAGACTTTTGTGGCGGAGAAGAAGCAGGCGCTATTGTTGTTCAGCAAGCCCCCGATTCCGGGCATGGTGAAGACGCGGCTTACTCATGAGCATAACGGTATCTTAAGCCCTGAGCAGGCCGCCGAGTTCTTCAAGCGCAGCTTGTACGATGTAAGCGAGATGGCTATGCATGCGTTGGCTGAATTGCAGTACGAGAACGACCAGCTGGTGGCTGCAGACCCGACGGCCGACAAGATCACCTACGACTTCTTCGTATGCACGACGCCGGCCGAGAACGTGGCGGTCATGAAGGACACCTACGACGCGATCGGGCCGTGGCCGCTGGAGATCCACTACCTTACCGACAAGGGTGCGACGTTCGACGACCACTTCGACGATGCGTTCACGCAGATTTTCGGGATGGGCTACGAGCATATCGTGTCGGTGGGTGGAGACAT
The DNA here is from genome assembly GCF_036667095.1 of Gordonibacter sp. NCBI lineage: Bacteria > Bacillati > Actinomycetota > Coriobacteriia > Eggerthellales > Eggerthellaceae > Gordonibacter > Gordonibacter sp. Next base: position 49,899 of record NZ_JAVWUP010000001.1, read on the forward strand.
TCCCACCATGCCGAAATCGCATATCTCGCAGGCGTTCAAATGGCTCGACTACTTCCAGAGTGTCGGCAACCCTGGCTTCGTACAGGCACCTTGTCAGGAATGCGGAACGTCGCTGGTGGGCTTTAGCCACAACACGCCGATGAACCACCAGGGCGTGTACTACAACCTGGACGGGCGTGCGGCACTGGACGGCTACATGGAGAAGCTGGAGGACTGCGACATCCCTTCGGCCTATCTGTCTCCCGTGGCCGACATCGACGAGGCGACGGATCTTGCGCATGCTATCTCGTGCATGCGCGCTATCAAGAAGGCGGCCGAGCACCAGACCGACCTGTTCGTGCCGCAGCGCGTGCTGGACTGGATCGACTACATGGGCATCCAGGTGAGTACGCCGCCGAACGACGAGCATGACCCGCGCCAGTACATCGACTCGGAGTAGTGCCATGGATGCCAACGAGAAGGTCGCAGCAGGCGAGGGCACGAGCACTCCGGAGGGCGGGGACGCCGAAGTGCGCACGCCGCTGCATACGACAACGGCGCTGTGTCCCACCTGCCTGCATGAGCTGAAGGCCGAGGTGTATGCCGACGCGGAGGGTGCGGTGTGGATGGAGCGCACGTGTCCCGATCATGGCAGGTTGGCGACGCGCATGTGGCCCGATGCCGATCACTACACGTGGCTGCGCTCCCTTGCCTTCCCCAAAACGACGCCGTGCAACACGATTCCGGCGAGCGCGCCGTGTCCGCATGGATGCGGCACTTGTTCGCGCCACGAACGCCGCGGTACGCTGCTGGAGATCGAGGTTACGCGCAACTGCAATCTGCATTGCCCGGTGTGCTTTATGAGCGCTGAGACCGGCGAGGGCGACCCTGCGCTGGACGAGATCGGCGACATGTACGACGTGATCGCGGGCGCTGTGGGCACTGACGGCGCCGTGCAGATCACGGGCGGCGAGCCGACGTGTCGCAAAGACTTGCCCGAGATCATCCGCATGGGGCGCGACAAGGGCTTCTGGGGCATCGAGGTGAACACGAACGGCCTGGTTATCGCCGCGCGCGAGGGGTACTTGGAAGAACTGGTGTGGGCGGGGCTCACGGGCGTGTACCTGTCGTTCGACGGACTTACCGGCGAGGTGTACGAAGGCACGTGTGGGCGCGACATCTTAGACGTGAAAATGCGCGTGATCGAACGCTGCCGTGAGGTGGGCATCCAGGTGGTGCTGTCGGTGGCTGTGGTGGCCGGGTTGAACGACGGCCAGTTGGGCGATCTTTTGCGCTTCTGCTTGGACAATGCCGATGTGGTGGCGGGGCTTGCGTTGCAGCCGGCGTTCACTTCGGGGCGCTTCGATGCCGAGCGAGCCATGCCGATGAGTGCGGGCGACGTGATCTTCAAGCTGGCCGAACAGTCTGACGGACTGGTCGCACCGCGCGACATCTGGCCGCTGGGATGCTCGAACCCTCTGTGCGACACCGGCGTGTTCTTCGTGCACGGCGAGCCGCCCGCGGGCGTCGAGGCGCATCCGTCCGGCTTCTATCCGGCTACGCGCGCTATGACGATGGAAGAGTACCATGCCGGGTATTCGCCGGACAGCCCGCAAGGGTCGGTGTTCCTCGATATCCTGGATCGGAAGGGCGTCGAGGTGGCGAGCGGACTTTCCGTGATCATCATGAACTACATGGACGCGGTGTCGATGGATACGCAGCGCCTTAGGGAGTGCTCTATGATGGTGACGGTGCCTGACGGGCGTGCCATTCCGTTCTGCTCGTATCATTTGACGGATGCGGCGGGCAGGCGGGTGTACCCGCCTTGGTGCAAGGAGGAGCTGCGCTAGATTGCTGCCCATTCCGGCGAAGCCGGAACGCGGGGTGCGACAGACGTTGGGATTGAGGAGAGGATGCCGGATGGCTGAGTATAGGATTGTGAACGATCCGGCGCGGTGCGTGGCGTGCGGGCTGTGCGTGGCGTTCTGCCCGTGCGAGGTGCTTGAGGCCGACGACGAGGGCCATCCTTTCGCGGTGCGCATCGAAGACTGTGTGGGATGCACTACCTGTTCGGGGAACTGTCCGCAGCGGGCGCTTTTGGTCGAGGCGGTGGGGGATGCGGTGTACGACCCCTTCGCCGACGAGGCGCGTGCCCAGCCGATTGTGCAGGAGCTACACGAGCAGTATGCCGAATGGCAGCGCATCATCATGGAGAAGCTGGGGCTGCGTTGGCAACCGGTGGCGGTGAGCCTTATCGGCAAGGACGAGTTGCTGCCCGACGTGCCCATGCCACCCGAGAACCAGCGCTTCTGCCAGGCGATGATGGCGGCTCGCCGCGGTGCGAGCATCCTCATGCCGCCGCATCGGCATTCGTGCCCCGACGGCACGTCCATCTTTGGCATGACCGGCGTGCCGGAGAAGCTGGCCACGGGCGAGATATACGTGCTGTTCCACAAGGTGGTGAATGCACAGGCCGCCGCGCGCATGGTGGCGGAGCGCCCGACGCTGCCGCCGAAGAGCCGACGGGCCACTTACGTCGCCCCGCTTTCGAAGACCGTGCGCGAGCCCGAAGTGGTCGTGATCACCGGCACGCCCGAGCAGATGATGTGGCTGTGCATGTCCATGAGCTACTATTCGGGACACCGGTTCGACTTCCATGCGAGTGGCTTCAACTCCATGTGCGTGGAGGCGGTGCTGTATCCCCTGACGAAGCAGGAACCCAATATCACGTTCGGGTGCTATGGCTGCCGGGCGGCCACCGATTTGGGCGAGGATATGATGTTCATGGGATTGCCCGTGGACAAGCTGCCCATCGTGGCGCAGGGCTTGACGGAGTTGGCGAAGAAGGCCATCCCCGATTCCCGTATGAAGATATACGTGCCGCCCATCATGTAGGATTCTGCGGGTCGTAGGTCCGCAGAACCTGTCGGCAGGCTGCGCGCGAAGCCGGTCCTCGAAGGGGCCGGACAGGTACCGCCGTCGCTCACTGGGCGCAGGAAAGGAACTCTTATGGCCGATGATCTGTTCACCCTGCGCGATGCGCGTGAAGGGGACAAAGGCACCCTCGATGCGTTCTGTGCAGCGGAGGGTATGGACGCGATTCCTTCGATCGAGCGGGTGCGCGTGGCGGTCAACGCCGACGATGAAGTGGTTGGTTTCATCCGCCTCGCGCTCGATGAGGGCGAAGGGGTGGCTTTCGTCAATCCGGTGATCACGCACGATACGTGGCGCGGGTTCGGTGTGGGACGTGCGCTCATGGATGAGGCGCTGGCGCGCTACGGCGAGCTGCGCCTCGTGTCGCGCGGTGCGAGTCTGGCATTTTACGAGGCACTTGGCTATGAGCGTATTTCCTGGGATCTGATAAAGATGGCGCTGGTGGACGACTGTGACCACTGCGAGATACGCGAAGAATGCGGGCCGGTGCCCATGAGGAAGAGGGCGGAGTAGGGCTCGACTGCGCTGCTCGTCGAAGGCGCACGCCGTGTCGGGAAGAGCACGCTGGCCCGGGAGTTTGGTAAAAACGAGTACCGGTCATGCCTCTTCATCGACTTTTACCGGGCAAACGACGACGTAAAGGCCCTGTTTCGCGATCTAGCTGACGACCTCGATTCGCTCTTTTCCTATCTTGCGGGTCTCTATAACGTGCAGCTTCACGAGCGCGACACACTGGTCGTGCTGGACGAGGTGCAATTCTTTCCTCACGCGCGCGCGATGGTGAAGTATTTTGTAGAGGACGGGCGTTATGACTTCATAGAGACCGGCTCCCTTGTTTCCATTAAACAGAATACCCAAGATATCTTGATTCCTTCCGAAGAAGTGTCCTTCGAGCTGAATCCATTTGACTTCGAGGAATTCTGTTGGGCGTGCGGGGAAGAGCGGCTCTCGACCCTCATCAAACAGGCCGCAGACAACCGACAACCCCTGCCCGACGCGCTGCATAAGAAGGCCTCGCGCGTATTTCAAGAGTACATGCTCGTGGGCGGTATGCCTGCACCCGTGGCGACCTATGCCGAGAGCAAGGACTTCCACGCTGCCGAAAAGATAAAGTCGCAGATACTTTCCCTGTACAGAAACGATATAGGACGCTTCGCGAAGGGCTATGAATATAAGGTTACCTCGGTGTTCGATGAGATGCCGGGGCAGCTTGCGAAGCACGAGAAGAAGTTCACGCTCAGCGCTCTTGAGGGGGACGCTCGCATGCGCACCTACGAAGAGGCGTTCTTCTGGCTGGCAGATGCCCGTATAGCCAACCTGTGCCTCAAGGCCACCGACCCGCATGTGGGGCTTAAAATGAGCGAGGATCGGTTGTCCCTGAAATGCTACCTGGCCGATACAGGGCTTCTGGTGACCCAGGCTTTCGCCGACGGCATCAGTGCGGAAAGCACGGTGTATCACGATATTCTTTTGGGGAAGCTCCAGTTGAACGAGGGGATGCTGGTGGAAAACGTCATTGCTCAAACACTGCGCGCCAGCGGAAGGGGCTTATGGTTCTATTCGTCCTCTGGCCCCCAGCCGCAAGAGCGCATGGAGATTGATTTTCTCATTACCGCTGGCAAACCGCATGCCAAGGTTGTGCCTTTAGAGGTGAAGTCGACCAAACGCTACGCGACGCTATCGCTCGACAAGTTTTCCCAGAAGTTCGGAAATCGCATCGGGGAGGAATACGTTCTTCACCCCGGCCAGCTCAGAGTAGAGGGCAAGCGCACTTACTTACCGCTCTACATGGCCTGGTGCTTGTAGCCTAATGCGAGCAACGGGGGTGTCGGGCATCCGGGGACGGGCTGTTCTTCGCGCTTGCCCCCGAAGGCTCGGGTGTTCGGTGTTAATGCGAGCAGCGGGGTGTGTCGGGCAGGTCGATGCCCAGCGCGCCGGCGGCAAGCCCACGCAACTCTTCGAGGGTTACCTGGTAGCAGGCAAGCGAGTCAATCCAGCGGCGTAGGCAGTGACGGCCCTTGTCGGTGAGCGTGAACAGGCGTTTGGCAGATCCTTCTTCTGGCGTGTCCCACACCGAGGTGACCAGCTCGGCTTCCTCCATGCGCTTGAGGGCACGGTAGATGCCGGTAGCATCGGGCTTCTTGCCGCCGAACATGGGCGAGTTTGCCGCCTGCTGTACGATGACGTAACCATGCAGCGGCTTGTCGGAGTCGGCGAGCAGGGTGAGGATGGTGGGCTGCGATAGGCGGTTGAGCGATTTGCCCAGCTCGGCGCACTCTTTCATGTCTTCATCGGATTTGGGGTGGCAGGTGCTCCACATGGGCGGTTCCTCTTTCTCGTGCAGTGCTCGGCATTCTTCGCGAGCGTTCATCGCGGAACGGTCGCGAAGAGGAGTATCGTGGGGAATAAAGCAAACACTATCATCTCATAACTATTGGCAGAATACCACTAGTGAAAACGTGAGAATATTTGCTTTTTAGCTCTAGGCCCTTCGGCTGACCCGCCCGGTCGCCCCTGCCTTTCTCGGAAGCCTCCCGCCCCTCGTGCGCTCATGAAAAAGGTGCCGGAGCGTAATGCGAGCTCCGACACCTAATCGCCGCGCTGCTGCTGCGGCCTCTTGCTTGCTGCTGTCGCTAAAGTTCGCTGGCGTACAGCTCCACCGGTCCCATGTTGCGGTCCTCTTCGACGGTCGACGCCTCGATCACGCGCGTGAGGTAGCCCTCGGCCTCGACGTAGACGCGCCAGCGGGCCGCGCTCACCTGATGGAACCAGAAGTCCCCGAATTCGTCGGCCTCGGTGGCCATGACCTCGCCCGAATCCAGGTTCTCGACGGTGACCTTGGCCCCGACGACAACCTCGTCGGCCTCGGGGTCAACCACAATGCCGGCCAAAAAGCGCTTGGGTAGGTTCAGGTAGTACGTACGCGGACGGTCGGTGTGGGCGCGCTCAGGCATGAAGGCATCGGAGGCCGCGATCTCGGCGGCGAAGTCCTCCTCCTCGCCGAAACGTAGAGCCTCGTGCGGGCACACGTCCACGCAGTGAGGCACCTCGCCCGCGTCCACCAGGTGCGCGCACCCCGTGCACTTCTGCGGCAAGGCTAACTCCTCATTCCAGAAGATGGCACCGTAGGGGCATGCTTCGACAAGCTCACGCTTGCCTTGGGCCGCCTCCGGGTCAATAATCACCAGGCCGTCTTCGCGACGATACACCGCTTCGGGCGACGCTTTCATACAGGGTGCGTCGGCACAGTGCTGGCAGCGGTGCATGAGATAGGCGATCTTCACCTTCGGCACCTGGCCACGCACCTTTTCCTCAATGCGGCACCAGAAGTGTCCCGTATCGGGTTGCGGCTTAGAAATAGGTGACCAGTCGTTATCGACGTGCTCGTCTTTGCAGGCTATCTGGCAGTTACGGCAGCCGTTGCATTTCGCCACATCGAATAGGAATACCTTTCCCATGATCTATGCTCCTTCCACAACGCGGGCGGTGGCTACCAAACCGCAGTCTGGGTCATAGTCGCGCCCGAACGCTTCGGGGTACTGCTCGGCCAATGCGAGCACATCCACCTTCTCGATGTTCACCAAAAAGCCGCTCGTCACTTCGCCGTGTGCGTGTTTTGATGTGGTTGCTGTGGGCGCGATGAGGTTGTTTGCGCCGCCGCGGTCCAAGCCGCCCTCGCCTAAAACGATAGTATCGCAGCGTGCACCGTGATCTTGGTAGACAACTTCTGGCATGATGCGTTCTGTGACGATGACGCCGCCGAGCACGGCACCGCGCTCGTTGTATACCTTCACGATGTCGCCCGTTTTAAGCCCCAGTTTGCCGGCATCGATCGGGTTGACCCAGACGGGCTCGTACTTGTAGCCATCAGGGCCGGTCACCTTACAGGTTTCTATCTCTCGGAACCACGTGACGTCGTCGTGCTGGGCATGCACGCGGAAGTGAGGATGGTTTGACACCAGCAGGAAGGGGTACTTACGGCCACGCGACAGGTAGGCGCGCTCCTGGTGTCCTGCACCCTCGTCCACCCAATGCGGGATAGGGCCGCGCTCCTGATCGTCGGGGAAGTGCTGCATGAGCGAGGTGGAGTAGTATTCCAGTTTGCCGGACGGCGTACGCAATGGATGCTTCTCGGGGTCATCGTGGAACTGTCGGATGCCGGCAGGAATGTCCTTCCAGTCCTCGCGTGTGGGGAAGGCGTAGTACTGCTTCTCTTTGAACTCCTCGAAGGTGAGGTCCTCGGGCACGCCGCTCGTTTCGAAGCCTACTTTGATCCACTCGTCATCGGTTTTGTTGCCCAGGTAGTTGGCGTGGATGTTCTCGTAGATGCCACCGAACTGTTCAAGGGCGCGAGCCACCTCGGCCACGCACTCCTTGTCGGACTTTGATTCTCCGAGGGGATGGATGGCTTGGCGCTCGTAGAATACGACGTTCCACTGGCCTGAGTCGCAGTCGGTGCCGATGTCCTCAGTCTCGAACTTGGTGTTTGAGGGCAAGATGATGTCGGCGAACAAAGTGTCGTTCTCCATCCAGGGATGCTGCACCACCACGCATTCAATGGATTCGTGGCGCAGCGCGTCCTGCATCTTGAAGCCGCCGTTCCAGCAGGTCTCCCAGCACGGCGAATCCGACCACACCATGTGAATGCGGCTGCCACCTTCAGGCGGGAACGTGTAGGGGCCGTCGAACTGGTCTTCACGCGGGAACCCAGCGCCAATGTGGCCGTACCACTGCACAGGTGGGTTCACAATGGCTTCGGGGATCATGGTCTTAGGGATGAAGCTTGCTTTCGTTCCGGTAACATAGCCGCGATAGGCGGCGCCCAAACTGGGGATGTGCACCGAAGGCGGCAGCGGATCGAGCGTGGGGATGCCGAAGAGCGTCCACTCCATGAACTTGAACTGGTTGGCGCCGGGCTTACCCACACCTTGCATGCCTAAGAGGGCCACTTCGAGGCGCGCTGGCTCGTGAGCGAAGCATGAGCGGATGAATGAGCCGCCGTTGCAGTGGGCTATGGACACGGCATGTTTGGCCCAGTAGCGGGCGAAGGCCTTGATGGTGTAGGAAGGCACGCCGCAGATCTTCTGCGCCCATTTCGGTGTCTTGGGAACGCCGTCTTCGCCGCCCAGCACGTAATGCTTGAAATTGTCGAACCCTATGCTGTGCGTGTCGAGATAGGCTTGGTCGTACGTGCCTTCCGTGATCCATGTGTGGGCGATGGCCAGCTGCAGGGCGGCGTCGGTGTTCGGCAACACGGGAATCCACTTGTCGGCATGCACGGCGTTGGTGTAGTTCACGTCCGGAGAGATGTGGATCTGCTTGATCCCTAAATCGGTGAACCAGTAGCACAGGCGGCTGGCCAGGTAGCCGCCCCAACCAAGCGGCGTGGTCTCGGGGTCGCAGCCCCAGAACAGGACCGCATCGCCGTTTTCGACAACATCCTTGATGACGTTGTTCTGCTGGTTTTGCTGGCCGAGCGGGTCCATGCCCCAGATGTGCTTGGCGCCCCAGTACCAGCCTTCCCAGCTGTCGGGTTGGCGGGCTTGCAAGGTGAACCCTCCGCAGAGGTCGAGCAGTTGGGTGATGCAGCCATGTGCTGCATGGACGATTTTTGTCTCGCCATGTCCGTCGATCTCGCAGAGGATGGCTTCGGGGGCGTACTCGTCGTGCATGCGTTTGATCTCGCTGGCAACGATGCATGAAGCCTCATCCCAGCTGATGCGCTCGTAGCCGCTTGTTCCGCGGGTGCTCGGGTTGCGCTCGCCGTTCGGGTCCCAGTCCACGCGCTTTAAGGGATACGGGATGCGGTTCTTGGAATACACGCGCTTCTTGTAGCACAGCGACAAAGGCGAGATAAGCGTCTTGAAGCCCGGCTCGAATGTCTGGCCGCGCGCCTCCAGTTTCCAGGCGTTCAGCTCCTCGGGGGTCTGGTGCTCGTCGAAGTGGAACGGACGGATGCGCAGGATCTTATCCTGCTCCTCGTCGATGTCCACGGTGCATGCGTTCGCACCAAGCCCGAAGCTGTCGAAGCCCAGGCCCTTCACGATAGGCGTGCCCTTGGTGTTTTTGGTCATGCGGACATCTCCTCTCCTTGCGGCGTGACGATCTTCTTTGGTATCTTCACCAGCAGGCCGCATACTGCGCAGGCAGCGACGATCACGGCGACGATGTAGAACGCGATGGTACAGCTGCCCGTTGCGTCGAATATCGCGCCGCTCATGATGGGGAGCGTGGAGGCAACCACGGTCGTGATCATAATGCCGGTGCCGAGATTCTTCGAGAACGACGAGGCTCCGAAGTAGTTTGCCATCGCCGTGGGGAACACGGCGTTGACGCCGCCGAACCCGAAGCCGACGCATATGTAGTACACGTAGAGCATGGAATCGTTTTGTGCCGTTGCGCCTGCCAGTATGCCGATGACCAGCACCACCGTCGACGCGACGATGAGACGGATGGGCTCGATGCGATCGGAGACCAATCCTAAGAGCAGCTTGCCCAAAAGGCTGACGCCGCCCATGATGGCAACGCCCGCGACAATAAGGCCGTTGTTGAATCCAAGCGAGGTGAAGTGGATGACGCCCTGCGAGATGGCTAGGGTATAGGCGGCGAACCCGCCGGTGGCTGCAAGTGATATCAGCCAGAAGTACGGCGACCTCAGCACGTCCTTGAACGGCACGGTCCCCATGTTCTTATAGACCTTAAAGCCCTTCCCTGCGGTGCCGATATCGCTCGGGTCGGTTACACCATCGGGGTGCTGACCAAGGTCGGAAGGTTTGTTCTTGACGAAGAGTACGGCAACGGGAATGAGTATGACGCTCAGGCCCACCAGAAGATACCAGCCGCTTTGCCAGGTTCCGCCGGTGGCGCCGATGATGGCGTTGATAACGGGAGGGCCTATGAACGAAGCGCTGGCACCGATAACCATCATGGCGGTCATTGCCACGCCGCGCCGCGCGATGAACCAGTCGCCGATCGTGCTCTGTACCGCAACCTGGCCGACCATCATGGTGGCGGCGCTTGTGACGACGCCGAATGCGATGAAGTATGCGAGCGGCGAAGACACGAAGAAGATCAGGAAAAGCATGGCTGCAAGCATCACGATCGCACCCATCGTCATGCAAAAGCGTGCGCCCTTCCGTGAGATAAGCGCGCCGACAAGTGGTGCGGAGAGGCCTTGCACCAGCACGAAGACGGAAAAGCCTGTACCCAATATGGTGGCGTTCATGCCGAGAGAGGCATCTTGCAGCATGAGCGGGTTGACGAGGGTTGCCGTCGGCAAAACGATGCCTGAAGAGCAGAAGTACATGAACCCGAGCACCACGATCAATGGATACCCGTAAAATGCCTTGCTGGTCTTCGCACTCCGTTGGGGCACGGCAGTGTCGAAGCCTACGTCTTCTTGTAGCGCGCTGTCGTTCATGGCGGCTTCTCCTAGCGGTTGGGGTCGGTGCGGGGGGAGGGCGTTGCGGAGCAGCGGACTCTCTTCCAGCTTGGCTGCGGGCGATCTTGCCGGAACGTCGCGGGTGAACTTGCGCAGCACGATGTTTGGGCAAGCCCCTTTCCTAGCTCCAGTATTTTGCAGTTGGCTTGGATAATCTACCTGCAGTAGGGATGAAATTGGTTTTACGACGGGTTCCTTGTCATACCGAAATGCTGACAAACGCAGTGGAGGCAGCACGGGTTCTGCCCATGCCGCAGGTGCGCGGCAGACGGAGGTGGGCGCCACGGCCCTGCTCGTCGTCGTTTTGGCCCGGCCCTCGGCTCTCCGCTGCGTCAGCTGTGAAGTATACGCAAATGTGGACGGATCACTTGCTTTCTCCCTTGACGATGCTATACTGCCGAAAGAAAAAACTGACTAGTCAGTCAAAAAGGAGCAAACATGGAAGAGGTAGAGAGCGGAAACGTGCTTGCGGCGAAAGCTGCGGGTGCGGTTGGCGCGGGGTCGGTGTCAGATGCCGTCGGGAAAGCGTGCGCTCACGTTGTCGGTGCGGCTTCGCCCCCGAGCGCCGCCACGGCGCCGCTGTCCGTCATGCGCAAACCGCGCGAGGAGGCCTTTCTGGTCGCACGGGGTTTAGAGCTGAAAACGATCCGAGGCTACGCCTACCGCGGGGTCGATCTCGACGTCGGGCGCGGCCAGGTCGTGGCCGTGCGCGGGCGCAACGGCAGCGGCAAGACGGCGTTGCTGCTCACGCTGGCGGGTCGCATGAGGTTCACGAAGGGCTCGCTTGCCGTGGGCGGGCTGGAGCTGCCGCACAACCGTGCCAAGATCGAACGTCGCGTGGGTCTTGGCCTGGTGGCGGGGTTAAACGAGCTGCAGGAGAATCTGACGGCCGCCAATGCGGTAAGCGCCGAGTTCGGGTTGTTCAGGCGTCCTTCGCGTCGCGAGCTGGTTGTGGCGTACCTCGATGAGTGGGATCTCGCCGAGGTGGCGGAGGTGCGGGTGAAGGACCTTACGGCCGAGAAGCTGGCGCAGCTAGGCATCGCGCTTGCGTTTGCGGGCGGCCCTGATGCCGTGGTCATCGACGATGTGGAAGACCAGCTGACCATGTCGCAGTCCGAAGGGTTGATCGACCTGCTCAAGCGTGCTGCGCGCGAGCGCAACGTGGCTGTGGTCGTGGGCGTGATCGAGCGCTCGCTGGGCGAGCGCGCCGATGCGTGCATCTATCTTGAAAAGGGAGGCGAGTAACCATGGCGTTCAAAGGTGTGCGCTACGCCGGGCTTGAGTGGAAGAACATTACGGCATCCAAGATCATGTGGATGGTCATCACTGCCATCGCTATCATGCCGCTTCTGTACGGCGCGCTGTACCTGGCGGCGTTTCAAGACCCCTACGCGCGCCTAAACACAGTACCGGTGGCCGTGGTGAACGAGGATAAGGGCGCGGTCATCGCTGCGGAAAGCCGCAATCTGGGCGACGACGTCGTAGACGAACTCAAGGGCACCGACGATGGCTTGCAGTGGAACTTCGTTTCGGCCGACGAGGCGCAGAAGGGCCTTGAGGACGGCAGGTACTTCATGACGTGCACGGTCCCCGCGGACTTTTCCGCAAGCGTGGCATCGGTGGACGGCGATGCTCCCGAGAAGGCGAAGCTCAAGATAGAGTACAACCAAAGCGAAAACATGCTGGCCTCCCAGATCGGCGAGACTGTGTGGAAGGAGGTGCGCACCCGCATGAGCGGCACCGTGTCCAAACAGTATTGGGAGACGGTGCTGAACCGCGTGGCCGACTCCGGCAAGGACATCCGCACGGCCGCCGACGGGGCCGGCACGCTGAAAGACGGCTTGGTCACGGCGAAGGACGGCAGCCAGACCATTACGACCAACCTCGGCACGCTGAAAGACGGCGCTGCGTCGCTCGAGAGCGGTCTGGGCACGTTGGCTGGCGGCACGTTTACGCTTAGCCAGGGCACGCGTTCTCTCGTATCGGGTGCGAACCAGTTGAAAAGCGGCACGTCGCAGGTGTCTGCAGGCGCATCGAGCGTCGCAGGTGGCGCGTCGCAGCTGCAAGCGGACGGCACGAGCGTGCTGGCGGCAGGCGCGGGTCAGCTGGCGCAGCAGACCGCAGCGCTTCCCGACAACCAAAAGGTCCAGGAAGCTGAGGTGGGGTCGCAGCAGATCTCCGGCGGCATCGAAGGGCTCAAGGGTGCGGCGGGCCAGCTGGCAGCAGGGGCGTCGGGCTTGCAAGGCGCAGCAGGGCGGCTGTCCGGCGGCGTTGCAGGCGTCAAGGGCGGCGTTGCCTCGCTGTCGGCGGGCTTGCAGGGCGTCGGCGGTGCCGCCCAGTCGCTGTCGGGTGTTTTGACCTCGCAGGACCAGGCGCTTCAAGCGGCGCTCGCGGCCATCGGCGACACGAACCCTACCGCCAAAGCGGCCGTCGAGCAGGCTGTCGCCGCCAATGCGGGCGCGCAGCAGTACGCCCAGGGCATCGGTGCGGGCGTTTCGGGTATGCAGGCAGGCATCGGCTTTGCGAACGATACGGGTTCAAGCACCGTGAACGGCGGGCTCAACCAGCTCGCTGCCGGTATCGGCTCGCCCTCCGACGCGACGGATGCCACGCTCTTTGGTGGCGCGAACCTCATGGCCGCCGGCATCGGCGCGGCGTCCGACACGTCGTCCACGACGCTCTGCGGTGGCCTGAACAACTTGGGTGTTGGCTACGACAACCTGTCGTCGCAGCTGCTTCCGCTCGTGCAGCAGTCGCCGGCCCTTCGTGCAGCCATCCTGCGGATCGACGGCGGCGCTTCGCAGGTGAACGCCAACATGTCCACGCTCGTGGCGGGTGCCTCCCAGGTTGCCGGCGGTGCCAACCAGGTGGACGCAGGTGCCTCATCGGCTGTGTCCGGTGCTAACCAACTGAACGACGGCGCCACGCAGCTCGCCTCCGGCGCGACGAGCGCCAAAGACGGCTCCGTGCAGATCGCCTCCGGCGCCACGCAGCTGCAAGAGGGCTCGGCCACGCTCACCACGGGCCTGCACGATGCCGTGGGCGGTTCGGGCGAGCTGTCCGAGAAACTGGCCGAGGGCGCCGACACCGCCGCCGAGCAGACGTCCAACATCAACGGCAAGTCCGAGGTTATGAGTTCTCCGATCGAGCTTGCCAACGACTACTACACCACGGTGAAGAACTACGGCACCGGCTTCGCCCCGTACTTCATGGCGCTGGGCCTTTGGGTGGGCGGCCTGGTGGCGGGCTTCGTGTTCAAGCCCCTCAACAACCGCCTTATCCTTTCCGGCGGCAACCCCGTCATGGTGGCGTTGGCGAACTACCTGCCGGTAGCGTTCTTCTCGCTCATCCAGGCCACGCTGCTCATGGTGGTGCTCCAGTTCGGCTTGCAGCTGCAGATAGACAACGTACCCGCGTTCTATGCCATGGGCTACCTGACCGCGCTCGTATTCGCGGCTATCATGCAGTTTCTCATGGCGGCGTTCGGGTTCCCCGGCAAGTTCTTGGCCATCATCCTGCTCATGTTGCAGCTCACGGCGTGCGCCGGCACGTTCCCTATCCAGACGACGCCGGACTTCTTCCAGGCCATCAGCCCCTACATGCCCATGACGTACGTGGTGGAGGGCATGCGCCAGATCATGGCGGGCTTGGACTACGGTGCTGTGGCCTTCTCGTGCTTCGTGCTGTTCGCCATAGGCGCGGTGTGCTTCGCGCTGACGTGCTTCGTGGCGTATCGCCGACGCACGGTTCGCATGGAGGACCTGCACCCGGTGCTGCAGCTTGGTTGATGCCCTCGTGGCGGATGGCGCGGTAACGTATAATGAAGCGGTCCGGCGCGCGTGTGGCGGACCGCGGAGGTGGAGACATGGCGGGAAAAAACGAAGCGGCACCTCGGTGCGCAAAGGGTGCGAAAGCGGCGGTGCCCTCTGGTGAGGCGACGCTCTCTGGCGAGGCGGCGACGATTGCGCGAGCGGGAGCCACGGAAGAGAGAGCGGCCGTGCGCAGGAAAGATGCGGAGGCGTTCGATACCCACACGGACAATGCCGAAGGGACGGCGGCGAAGCGGGGCAAGCCTGCGCGACGCAGTAGCAAGGCCGATGCGACGCGGCGGCAGTTGCTGGGTGCCGCGTTGGCCGTCATAGGCGAGAAGGGCTACTCCGCAGCTACGGTGGACGAGATCGTAGAGGCTGCCGGCGTGTCTAAGGGTGTGGCCTATTACCACTTCAAGAGCAAGGCCGCTATGGCCGAGAGCATTCTGGAAGAGGGGATAGATCAGGTTATCGGAGAGTTCGAGCGCGTTGCCGAGGCCGCCCCGAATGCGCCCGAGGCGCTCATGGGCATGATAGAGGCCTTCGCCACCCGCATTTTCGAGAACAAGGCGTTCGGACGCTTTTTCGTGTCGGAGCTGTGGCGCGAAGGGCGCGTGTGGTCGGGCAACATGCGCGGTTTCGAGCACCGGCTGCTGCATCTGATAGAAAGCCAGCTGACGCGTGGCCAGGCCGAGCGTTTCATCCGCCCCGAGATCGATGCAGCGTTCGAGGCGGTGGCGCTGGTGGGCATGGTGCTCACCACCACGCTCTACTATCTGGTGGATGACGATCGTCCAAGCGACGTTCAGGGCGGCTCCTGCACGTTGGCCGAGGCGTTCTCCGAGTCCGACGTGCGGCTTGCGAAAGATGCGTTTATTGAGCGCATTTGCGATTTCGTGCGCCACGCGAATGCGTGCCCAGGCCTCTTGTCATAGAATCGCACGGGTTTCGATGCCTTCGTCGCAGCGAATCCGGGGGGACCTGCCGGGATCGATGCTGCGGTAGGATTGGGAAAGTTTGCATGCTTTTGCGGCGTATGCCGCCGGAGCCAAAACAGCTTAACGGGCAGTTTGCGAAGGTTTTGCATGCTTTTCGGCGTATGCCGCCGGAGCATGCGTGTTCGGCGGGGTAGGTGCACCGGGGCAGGCGTTTGCCGACTCGCGTCGGGGCGTCTCCCGTGTAGTCGCGTTTGGTTTAGGGTAGGTAAGGGAATCCTGCGAAGTTAGCAAGGGGAAGGCAGAGAGGGAGCATTCGATGCAAGAAGCGAACATGCCGGTAGAAGGTGCGGTGGGCCTAGGCGTAGACATCGTGGAGATAGCCCGCATGAAGGCGATTCTCGCGCGCACGCCCCGCTTCGCCCAGCGGGTGTTCTCGGAAGACGAGCGCGCCTACTGCGAGTCCACCGCAGTGCCCGAGGTCCACTTTGCCACGCGCTTCGCCGCGAAGGAAGCGGTGGTGAAGGCGCTCGGCACCGGGTTCTCGCGCGGGATCGGCGTGCGCGACATCGAGGTGCGTCGCAATGCGAAAGGCCGGCCCTATGCCGTCCTGTCCGGCCGTGCTAAGGAGATTGCCCGCGAGCAGGGCGTGCGCGAGCTGCCTATCTCGCTGTCGTTCACCCATGCCGAGGCCGTCGCCTGCGCCATGGCCATCACCGAGGATTCTCTGCGCGCGGCCGAGAAGCGCGTAGACCCCATGGAAGAGCTGGCGAAGCAGTTCAAAGAAGCCCGCGGCATGCTCGACGAGCTAGAGCCGAAGCCGGCACCTGCGAAGGGCGAGGCTGCGCAGTAGACGTCGAGAGGCCAAGAAGCGCAGAAGCCGTTCCTCGGACTTTTTGAGGCGATGCTGTGCAGATTTTTCGTTTTCCCGCCTCAAGGAAGCTTCCTCTTCGCCGGACTTCCTCTAGCTCGCGTAGTCTGATTTTTGAAGCCGCAGGTCAGAGGAGTGTATCCTCCGATATGTTTTTTGAAGGTACTAATCGACTTGCATGAAGGCGCAAAAAACACCTTCCTCGATGCCGGAAAACGAAAATTTTGCACAGCATCGTCCGTTTTTTCCCGCTAAACCAGAATTGGCGCGGTCGTCGTGGCTGCATGCCGGGCAAGCTGCTGAAAAGATACCACGATCGAACAGGCGCTCTTACCTGTTTAGCGGAGGACGCCTGTGTTTCGCGCCCTGTTTCGCGCCCGCGCGCTCCCAGCGCAGGCGTACCGGGCCTCAGTGGTTTGCGGCATCACTTGCCTTGAGGACCCCGTTAGGAGTCCTCTGCCTGCCTCCGCAAGCGTTGCAGGTGGAGTTCGTTTTGCTGCGATAGGGAGTTCGAGGATCTTGTTGTGCTGGGATTCTTTCGGCACGTGAGACATGGTTTCACTATTGCGGGGTGTCACCTTCATACCCCGACTTCGGGGATATCGTTCGACCCAGGAGATACGCTCTCAGTTCGAATTGCTTTGATACAAAGTCTTTGCTGCGTGGTTGGATGCGCTTTCCCAGGTGGCGGGCTATCTGGCGTGATGCTCTATCGAACTCCGTATAGTTGTTGATCTGCTTCTTTGTTACCGACAGCATGGTCATGCCCAGTGAAGTGAGGGCGTTGCGTCGCCTCGAGTCGCTTGCGATGCGTTCGGATCCTGTGTGGTGGAGATCGCTGTCGTACTCTACAGCGAGCTTTCTTTCCGGCCAGCAAAGGTCGCAGCGGTAAAAGCTCTTGTCGGACAGCCGTCGGTTCCTTCTATCGGCGTTTCTGCGGAAGTTGAGCTCTGGTTTGTCCAGCCCGTAACCGCCAAGTGCGCAGGGAAGGCAGAGGAGCATGGTAAGGGCGGTTTCACGAGGAGATGCTGCGTTCGGTACTACGAAACGAAGAGCCCGCTGCGCAAGTTTGGTTCCGTGCAAGCCACCGGAGCGATCGGAGAACTTTCGAAGTTTCTCAATGCTTGTCAGCGGGTGCCTTGGGAAGAATCCCCGGGGGCCGTTGTCCGTCAGCGAATAAAGCCCGCAGAACTCGAAACCGAGCTCGATAAGCTGGGGGAGTGTGAATTGCCCCGCCATTTGAATGAAACATAATTCGGGAGAGCTGACGTATAATTTGCCGCTGCCGCATGTGGCGATTCCGACGAGGGCGCCTTCCGGCAATTCGATGATGCTGGTATGGTGCACAGCTTTGCCGGTTGGCTTCCTCGCTTTACTTCCCCGAGCAAGTACATGCACGGGCTCCGACAGCACTCCGTACTGTCGGAGCCCAAGGTTTTCAATTTGAGCGAGCGAGGGCTGCTGGCGATCAAGCGTGCGTGCTTTCGCTGTGCAAGAGGAATCCTGTTGCGGGGGCGTGGATGAGCGCCAGTATTCCAGCGCGGAGTTATGGCTGATGACGATTTTCATGCAGGCAGTCTATCATGACTTTGACGTGCTGTTATCCACAATTTTTCCCTGCTTGATTGCAGCTGAATCGGTGTTGGATCCATGCTGGATGCGTGCTTGGATGTTGACGGGCTTTTGCTGGATGCGTGCTGGGACCTTGCTGGATCCCTGCTGTCGTTTCGCTGGATCCCTGCTGGAAGAACAGGGGGTTTCGCGGCAATCCGCTGTGCGAACCCGGGGCTTGCCGCAAAAGCGACGGGTCGCGGACAGATCGAGGAGCACTGCGGATGCATGCGATGGTGGCCGTCTTTATTGAGCGGCTGCACTTCGGTATTGCTTATGCACTTCGGCAGTCCAGATGGCGCTCGGCGCGCATCGAAGGCGCCGAGGGTTTCAGCTAGGCGCTTGCCAGCTCGGCTATGGCGGCGGGGATGCGCTCGACGACGTCCTCGGCGGTCGCGGCGATGGCCGAGAGCTGCGACGCGGCGATACGTCCCGCGCGGGCATGCAGGTCGGTACCGAGCGCAACGGCATCGAGGGTCGCGATGCCTTGAGCGAGCAGTGCGCCGATCATGCCGGCGAGCACGTCGCCCGTTCCGGCTTTTGCCAGTGCGGCCGTGCCGTGGGCCATGCGCGCGACGGTTTCTCCATCCGAGAAGTAGGTGTCCGGGCCTTTTACTACGGCAGTGACCCCGAAGGCGAGCGCGAGCAGGCGCGAGAGCGTAGCGGGATCGTCCGTGGGCAGTGCGTATGCGTGCGCGAGGCGTGCGGCCTCGCCGCCATGGGGCGTGACGACGGTATCCCAGCCGTTCAGGAAGCGCCGTTCGAGCAGGCGCTGCCCCTTTTCCGAGGCAAGTGCTCCCAAACCGCCGCCGTCCACCAGCACCGGCATTCGCGCATGCTTCAACACGAAATGCACCAGATCGCCTGAGGCCGCGTCGTCGGCATCGAACCCGCTGCCCACGATGCAAGCGCGCGGCTTGCCCGTCGTTGCGGGCGCATTGATGCTCGCGCGCTCGCTCCAAGGGCGCACGACCAGGGAGGGCCGCCAGGCTTGGACGATACCCACGACGTTTGGATCGGTGAGCACTTCGGTATAGCCCGCTCCTGTGCGCTGGCCCGCAGAGGCGGCAAGGCAGGCGGCGCCGGGATAGCGCACGCTCCCGACTACTGCGGCGAGCATGCCGCGTGTGTACTTATTCGCATCGTCGGCGGGCAGGGGTAGGAGCGCTATGAGCTCGTCTTCGCTGTATTCCCGAACAGGTTCCATGGCACCGCCTTCTCGTGAGAAGCAATGCGCCTATTCTAGCGCGCTTTCGCTGTTTGTGCGAGCCGCCGCGCTGTCTGAGGTGATCGACCGGTTGCCGCACGGCTTGGACACCCGGCTTGGCGAGTTGGGCGAAGGGCTTTCGGGTGGAGAGTGGCAGTGGCTGGGGTTGGCGTGCGCCTTTCTCCGAGAGGCGCCGCTGCCGGCCTTTTGTGCGGAAACGGCTGGTAACCGTGCGTAAACGTCTCTTCGGCATCCTTTGCATGAAGCGTGCGTGCGGTACAATAGTCGGTGATCATGGCAGTGGTGCGCGCGGTCGATGGCGTGCTGCGCGGAATACTCGACGAAGGAGCGTGGCGCATGGAGACGGCGAAGAAGAGGGACTGGGGACTTATTGTTGCGGGCATCCTGCTGGTGGTGTGCGCGTTCTTCATCATGTTGATGCCGGGGCTTACCCTAGTTACCCTCACGGCCATTGCGGGCGCGGGCTTTCTGGTGTCGGGAATCTTCGATATCGTCAATTACGTGCGCTTCCACAAGCAGATGAACCTGTCGGGTTGGGCGATCGCCTACGCAGTGCTCGATATCATCCTCGGCCTGATGCTGCTTTTGCATCCGCTGGCGCTTGCGGGCGTTATCCCCTGGATCGTGGGCATCGGGTTTGTGGTGTTCGGCATCTTCGAGATTGTCGGCTCCATCAAGATCAAAGGTACGGGTGCGCCTCTGTGGGGCTGGATGCTGTTCTCGGGTATCATCAGCGTGCTGTGCGGCATCACGTTCTTCGTGAATCCGGCCACGTTCAGCATCTTCCTTGCGGTGTTTGTGCTGATGCGCGGCATTTCGTTGGTGTTCTACGGATGGAATACCAGCAAGGGAGTGCTGGCTTAGTGCCCAAGCCCGCTGCTAGGCGGAGCGTGTCCGATTCAGTTCGTTGTTTTTGCGTTGTCGGGTCTTAGGGAACCGCGACCTTGTCGGCGCTGCGGCGGCATGGCGTGATAAAATCAGAGTGAAAAGACGAGAAGGCCCCGCGTTCGGGGCCTTCTTCCCATACCGGGCATAACATCGACGACGGAGACGGCTATGGCAGACGAACAGCAGAACTTGCTCGACGAGCGAGCGCTTGCCGAGGCGACGAGCGACCCGGGTGCGCGCATCGAGGCGCTGCGCCGCGAGATCGAGCACCATACCTACTTGTACTACGCCCAAGACGCGCCGGAGATATCTGATGGCGCCTTCGATTCGCTTATGCACGAACTGCGCGAATTGGAAGCGGCCCATCCTGCATTCTACGACGCGGCCAGCCCCACCCAGCGCGTAGGCGGGTTCGTAGGCGAGCAGTTCGCGCCGGTGCGCCATGCGCGGCGCATGTACTCGCTGGACAACGCCATGGACCTGAGCGAGCTGGACGCCTGGATCGAGCGCGTGACAGAAGCGTTCGGCCGCATGGTGCCGGTAGTATGCGAGCTGAAGATCGATGGGTCGTCCATTGCGCTGACCTACGACGACGGGCGGCTGGTGCGTGCCGCCACGCGCGGTGACGGCACGACGGGCGAGGACGTGACGGCGAACATGCGCGCCGTGAAAGACGTGCCGCTGCGTTTGCGGCCCGGCACCTCGTCGGGGCTGACGAATGCTGCTGCCCCCGTGGAGCTGCGTGGCGAGGTGTATCTGCCGAAGTCCAGCTTCGAGGCGTTGAATGAGGCGGCTGTGGCAAACGGCAAGCAGGCGTTCGCGAACCCGCGCAACGCCGCCGCAGGCAGCTTGCGGCAGAAGGACGCCAGCATCACCGCAGGGCGCGATCTGTCTACCTTCATCTATGCCGTGGCCGACGAGCGGGCGCTTTCCGTTTCCGGTCAGTGGGAACTGCTGCAGTGGTTGCGCGAGGCCGGGTTCCACGTGAACCCCGATGTCGAGCGCTGCGATACGGTAGCGGCGGTGCATGCCTTCTGCGAACAGGCCATCCTGCGCCGTGAGAGCCTGCCTTACGAGATCGACGGCGTGGTGGTGAAGGTGGACTCGTTCTTGCAGCAGGAATCTATGGGATACACGGCGCGCGCCCCGCGCTGGGCCATCGCGTTCAAGTTCCCCCCCGAGGAGAAGACCACGCTCTTGCGCGATATAACCGTGCAGGTGGGGCGCACGGGCAAGCTCACGCCGGTCGCCGAGATGGACCCTGTGGTGGTGGCCGGCTCCACGGTGGCGCGCGCTACGCTGCACAACGTAGACGAAGTGCAGCGCAAGGACGTGCGGATGGGCGACACGGTCATCGTGCGCAAGGCGGGCGACGTGATCCCCGAGGTGCTGGGGCCGGTGCTGGCCCTGCGCCCGGCCGACGCTGCCGTATGGCAGATGCCCGAGCGCTGCCCGTCGTGCAACTCGCCGGTGATTCGCGAGGACGGCGAGGTTGACTACCGCTGCATCTCCATCGACTGCCCGGCCCAGGCGCTTGAGCGCCTGCTGCACTGGGCCAGCCGGGGTGCGCTGGATATTGACGGCATGGGCGAGGAGATCGTCTCGCGCCTGGTGGAGTCGGGCCGGGTGAGCGACGTGGCCGACTACTACACGCTTGACGAGACCGAGCTCGCACTGTTGGACATGGGCCGCGTGAACAAGGACGGCGAGCCCATCCGCCTGGGCGAAACCGTGGCGAAAAAGCTGGTGGCCGCCATCGACGCCAGCCGGACGCGCCCGTTCGCCCGCGCCCTGTTCGGTCTGGGCATCCGCCATGTGGGGAAAACCATCGCCGAGCTTCTGGCAAGCACGTACCCCACGATCGAAGCGCTTATGGTCGCGAGCGAGGATGACCTGGCTGCCATCGACGGCATCGGCCCGAAGATCGCGCGCACGGTGTACCTGTTCCTGCGCACGCCCGACAACGTGGTGGTGATCGAGCGTTTGCGCGAGCGCGGCGTGTCGCTTGAGGACTGTGCGCTTGAGGTGGGCGAGGAGTTGCCGCAAACGCTGGCGGGCCTCACGTTCGTGCTGACGGGCAGCTTGGTGGAAAGCGGGATGACCCGCGACGAGGCGGGTGCGGGGCTGAAGGCGCGCGGCGCCAAAGTGTCGGGTAGCGTGTCGAAGAAGACCAGCTTTGTCGTGGCGGGCGAGGCGGCCGGCAGCAAGTACGACAAAGCCGTCGAGCTGGGCGTGCCCGTGCTGGACGAAGCGGCGCTGCTTCGTATTCTGGAGATCGGCGAAGTGCCTGCGGAGGCGTAG
>NZ_JAVWUP010000002.1:0-7742 GCF_036667095.1 Gordonibacter sp.
GCGAGTTCCCCCTTCGGGGACTTTGCTCCGCTTCGCTTCGCGGCGCCGCGCCCCGTGAGCCGAAGCATCCAGTGGATACTTCGTGCGACCTCAGGACTGCCCGAGCGCCGGACCTTCCGAAGCCCGACACCCAGACCCATCCCGCAGGTTAGTCAAACCCTACCTCGCCCCGTTCAAGTACGTCTCGGCAGCATTAGCCGCTTCGCGCCCGCTATTCACCTGGTTCCCGAACGCCGTACCCGGCATGTTAATGGTGTACACGTTGCGGTATAGCATGTTCCCGTCGTTGCCGATGGCATACAGGCCGGGAATCGGCTCCATCTTGCCGTCCAGCACGCGACGCTGCTTGTCGGTGGCGATGCCGCCGACCGAGAAGAAGTAGCTGTACGTTAGCTTCGCCAGATAGAACGGCGCCGTCTGGATGGGCACCATCAGGTCGGCCGGCTTGCCAAAGTCGGTGTCGGCCCCGGCCGTGCACAGGTCGTTGTAGTGCTGCACCGTCTTTTGCAGCAGGTCCTTGTCCAGCCCGAACTGGTCAGCCAACTCAGGGATAGTGTTGCCCTGGAACAAGCTGTTGGTGTTGTTGGAGGCCAGCGAATCGGTGAACATCTTCTTCGCCGCATCGTCCGTGCCGAAGAACCGGTCGAAGATGGCCTGGTCGAACATTACGTAGTTCTCCTTGTTCGACTTGCCGGGAATGCACTGCAACACCAGGTTGTCCGCCGTAAGATTCTCGCGGCTGTAGCGCTCGCATGCGTCGTTTACCCACAGCACCGGACCGCCTGCGGCAATGCCGAAGTAGCCGTTGATGGGATTTTGCGCCGCATCGTGGAAGTCGATGGGCGGAAGGGCCTCGATAGCATACAGAATAGACTGGGCCGACTGGGACATGAAGTTCTTCGCGCCCTGGTCCATGGCCATGCGATAGCCATCACCCGCCGCATGGGGAGAACCCACGATATGGATGCCGTTCGTATCCCACCCCTGCTCGGAAATGACATCGGGGCTGCCGCCAAAACCGCCGGTAGCAAAAACGACTGCACGGGCGTTGTACTGGATGTTGCCGTCATCGCCCTCGGCATAGGCGCCGGTGACCATATTCCCGTCCATCTTCAGGCTCATGACGGTGGTCTTGTAGTGAATCTGCGTATTCATGGTTTCAAGCTGGGCCTTCATGGGAGCAACGTAGCCCACAGATGCCTTGTTGTCCTTGAACCAATGGAACGTGGGGAACAGGCCGCCGTAATAGTCGTCTACCACGCCCGAAAACTGCACGCCCTGCTCCCCGCACCACAGGATGTTCTCAGCCGACTTGTTCACCAAATCGAGCCAGTACGCGCCGTTCTGGCGATGCTGTCCACGCGTAAGCTCGGCCTCCACGATCTTAGCAGGATCGATCTGGATGCCCAGTTCCTGTTGGAACGTAGAGTTTACGGCGAACATGCCCTCGACGAAACTGGCGTTGCCACCCACCTGGTCGCCCTTTTCCACCACGATGAACTGCATGCCATTGAGCGCCGCCTGCACCGCGCAGGCCAAGCCGCTGCCGCCCGCACCTACGATAAGCAGGTCGGTATCGTAGGTCTTGTCGATGGCGGCGGGAGCCGCGCTGCCGGCCTTCGCGTCCCCGCTCGTACCCGAACCTCCTTCGTTGCCCTGCCCCGTCGGTGCCGGAGTACATGCCGCAAGGCCGCCCATCACGGCAAACGCGCCCGTCGCGCATGCTCCCGTCAAAAATGTACGGCGCGACACGCCGCCTGAGGGCGCCATGGGCGTTTCGTTGTGTTGGTTGTTGTTCTCCCCTGCCATAGTGCTCCACCTTTCACCAGGACCGCCAACTCCCTCGCGCGGTCGGCGCAGGGAAGCAGACGGTCATGCGTATGCCTGCCCGTCATTCTGGCACGACGCACCTCAGCCGCGGTTGCTACGTGGTTTCAACTCGGCAACCCCTAGGCAAACGCCAAGGTGAAAGAGCAAGGGAGCGGGAAAGGGGAGGATTCCGCTCCCTTCGCTGCGCAGCTTTGCAGGATCGACGCCTCCGAGGCGAACGCAAGGTTTTCCACTTGATTGAGAGTACGGATGACGGAAGGGACCGCGACGGAGAAAGCGCTACGCCGATGCCGAAGAAACGTCCGAGCCCTCTTCCTCGGCAAGGACTTTGGCTACAGCTTGGCCCACCAGCATTCCAAACGCCCCGTTGGAGGCAAGGCCCTCAAGGCTGCTCGCACCTACCGATCCACAGCAGTACACGCCGGACACCGGCGAGCCGGTGGCGTTCAGCAGACGCCCCTCGCCGTCGGTATTCGCACCGCCACGCGTCTTGTAGCGAACAGGAGACTGCCTGAACGCGTAGTACGGCGCGATAAGCTTCTGCAGGAAGAGCGTACGGCCAAAGGCTTCGTCCTTCCCGCTCTCCACCGTCTTGTCGTACTCCTCGAAAGCCGCTTTGAGCGCCTCGGCGGGCATGAACATGGCCTTTGCCAGGTCGTCAAGCGTATCACACGGTCCCACCAGACGCTTCACGTATTTAGCGGTCACCTGCGCCACACTGCGCGACTGGCTGCTCTCGATCAGCTGCTTGTCGAATATCGTCCACCAATGACCGCGATCGTCGGCATGGCACGCGTCGGCAGCCGCGTTCACGTCGTCTTCGCGAGCGAAGCGCTTTCCCGCAAGGTCGACGATAACGGCAGGGGCGAACATACCCCACGCGCACGACTGCGGCACGCGGCCCGTCAGCGGCCCCGCCTTGTCCATGCCTGCAAGTTTGCCGCCCACTCCCGAGCAGAGCATCTGCCCCTCGCCCATCGAGGCGAACGTGTAGCTGGCTACCTGCTCTTGATTAGGGACGTAGGCATGAATAAGCGGCTGGCTGCTGGCAAACCCTCCGGTAGCGACGACGACGCGCTTGGCGCGTATGTCGCTGACGGCCTGGTTTTTCACCGCCAGCAACCGCATGCCGCAGATGGCTCCGCCCCCATCCTGGATGAACGCCACCGCCTGCAGGCCCGTCGAGAAGGCGACGCCCTTGTTCGCCAATCCGTTGCGCAACGGAACCATGAAGCTTTCCATATCACCGAGCCCGTTCTTCGGCAGCAGCACGGTTGAGAGTCCCCCGCCTTTCACGTAGGCACGAGGGTCGGCTAGCTCCACTTGATACGTGTCCACCAAGTGATCGATCCAATCGGGTGCCGTAACGAACAAGCGCTTCGCGAACTCGATATCGGGCACGCCTTCGTCAGCCAGCTCCTGCTTGCGCGCATCCCACGCTTCGATAGCCGTGGTGTCGATACCGGCAGCTTTCTGGAACGCGCTGCCGCTCACGCGCATGATGCCATTCGAGCTGAAGCTCTCACCGCCCAGAAGCTCCAGCTTGTCCACGACCATGACCGAGTGGCCCGCCTCGGCTGGCGCCATCGCCGCCGATAGGCCGGCAATGCCGCTGCCCACGATAAGCACGTCCACTTCAGACGAGAAGCTGACCTGCGGATCGTTTGCTATCCGATAGGCGCTGCTGTCCTCGGCTGTGGGCACAAGCGAGAGCATGCCGTGCCCCGACGAGCACGCATACGCAGTCCCACCCGCCGCCACCGCAGCCGATATTCCGATAAGTTTGAAGAATGCCCGACGCTCCATGCAGCTGCTGCCCTTTCGCGGGTTTAAAGATCGATTTCAGCCCGAGTATAGTGAGAGCGCGCCCTTCATGCCATCGCAAACAAGCGCGTCACGCAATCTGCGCATCTCTTGCTGCTTTTGCCAGGAATCTGCCAGAAACCTGCCTACATTTCATCCAACCTCCGACGGGCAATCTGAGGGAAACATGCCGCGCGGGTGCGGCTATTCTACGGCGAGGATACGGTCGATCCGCAAGGTCGCGGCGCTATAGTGTACGCAGGGACCGTAAGGCGGCATGGTACCTCTTCCCTCTCATTATTCTAGATGAGCGGAGGTGAACGTCCATGCCCGTTTTGGAGTTGTTTGTGCTGGTGACTGTGTGTTTGAACCTAGCGTCTGGCATCATCGAGCTTGTTTTGGTGATAAAGGCCGCGCTCCAATCCCGCAAGGGAAAGGAGCGCGCACAATAAACCCAAACCGCCGAAGCGATTCTTAGAGCCGGTGGGAGTGAACAGCTCCCTTCGGCTCGTCTAGCATTATACCTGAAAAGTTTTTCCAGAAGAATGGTCCGCATAGAAATCTACGTTGGGGTACGGAGGCTCCAACGCCCGCTTGAAGGCAGTAGCGCGAACGGTATCCAGCACACGCTCGACCAGGGAGGCCTCGAATCCGGCAGCGGCCAGCTCTTCCGCGTCCATGCCATGCTCGACATGGGCAACCAGCAAGGCATCGAGCGTCGGATAATCAACCCCCAAGCTGGTCTCGTCGTCCTGGCCGGGAGCCAGTTCCGCACTCGGCGGCTTCGAGAACACCCGCTCGGGAAGGGGTGGTACGGCACCGTCGGCCCGAGCGTGCCCGTTACGCCAACGGGCGACGGCGTACACGTCTGTTTTATAGAGACCGCCGATCGGAGCGAACGCACCGACCGTATCGCCATAGAGGGTGGAATACCCCATCATAGCCTCGCTCTTGTTCCCCGTGTTCACCAGCATCCACCCATAGGCATTCGACAGCGCCATCAAGCACACCATACGGCAACGAGCCTGGGTATTCTGCGCGGCAAGCCCCGTAAGCGCACCTCCGCACGCGTCGGCCAGCGCATGCTCGAACGCTTGGTAGGGTGCGCAGATGGAAACCGTCTGCGCCTCGATACCCAACCGGTCGGCCAACGCGCATGCATCCTCGACGGAATGGCCGCTGGAATACGGACCAGGCAGCAGCACACCGTGCACACGCGCAGCACCGAGTGCATCGACACACATGGCAGCTACGATGCTCGAATCCATGCCGCCCGAAAGACCTATGACCGCTTCGGTAAACCCCGTGGTGCGAGCAAAGGCGCGCAGGGCCTCAACGCATGCAAGGTAGCGCTCTCCCGCCTCCATGGCCGCCCTCCTCCCTTCACAGGCTCGCAGCGAAGTTAACTGCCCTGTCACGGTTACTGGATTTCGCGGATGCGCGCAGCCAGCCACTCCGCCCACGCATCCACCCCGTCGCCCTTCGTGGCGGCGATGGGGAAAAGGGGAGCCGTCGGGTTCAGCTGCTTCACGGAAGCCTCGAACGCCTCGCGATCGAAGTTGAACACCGGCATAGTATCCACCTTGTTCAGCACCACCGCCTCGGCAACCTGGAACACGCCGGGATACTTGAGCGGCTTGTCGTCGCCCTCGGGCACGGACAGGATCATCACTTTGGCGTTCTCGCCCAGATCGAAATCGGTGGGGCACACCAGGTTGCCCACGTTCTCAACGATGATCAGGTCCAAGCGCTCCAGATCGAGCACGTCCACCGCACGCTTCAGCATGGCGCTTTCCAAATGGCACGCACCGCCTGTGTTGATCTGCACAGCGGGGATACCCTGGGCTTTGATCTTCTCGGCATCCACGCTGCTGGCGATATCTCCCTCGATGACAGCGATGTTGAACTCGTCGCGCAGCGCGTCGATAGTAGCTAGGATCGTGGACGTCTTACCCGATCCGGGACTAGCCAGCAAGTCGAGCACGAATACGTGGTTGCGGGCGAACCGCTCGCGCAGCTCGCGCGCAAGTCCATCGTTCTTGTCCAGAATAGGCTGCTTTATATCTATTTGCATGACAGCTCCTCGTCTTCGTCGTCGGGAATATCAACCTCGATACTGTCTATTTGCAACTCGCGACCGGCTACGAGCTCAGTGGCGAAGCTTTCGCACACAGGACACAGCATATGGAAGCGGTCGTGCTCGTAGGTGGCACCGCATTCCAAACAGCGGCTCTTCGGCTTGATCATGGTAACATCCAGCTTGGCATCGGCAAAAAGCGTGTACTCCGACTGTTCGGACAGCGCCTCGAATGCAAAACGCAGCGCGTCCTCGATAGCCTCGGTCATCTCGCCCACCGACAGGCTCACCTTCAGCACCTTATCGGCACCTGCCTGCTTGGCCGACGTCTCAACGGCCTCCATAACACCCGTCATGATTCCTAATTCGTGCATGGCGCTCCCTTCGTTTGCATCGGGGATACGGCTCAGTCATATAATGCGTCTATAGTAGCCGAACGCACGCAGGTCGAACAGCAGCACTGCGTCAATGGAGGCGATCGGCGACCAGAAGAACAAAGGCACCAAAGATGGCGGCAGAGAAGCCTCACGCTGCCGCTCCTTCCCGTACGGGGGACCTTCGCCCGCCAAAAGCGTGCCGGGCGCACCACCACCTCACGCAAACGGCCCGCCGCAATGCGACGGGCCGTTGGGCGATCTGCCAAGAGCTTAAGACTTCTTGGCTTCCTTTTCCTTCTGGTAAGCCAGTTCTTGAGCCGCCTCTTCGGCCTCTTCGGCCTCCAAATCGGCATTCTGCTTCTTGATGCGGCTCGACAACACCACACGCGAGATAAGCAAACTCGCTTCGTACAAGCCGATAAGGGCCGCGAACATGAGCAGCATGGTCACCGGCGAGGCGTCGGGCGTGGTCACGGCAGAGAACACCATGAGGCCCACATACACCACACGCCAGCTGGCACGCAGCTTCTTGTACGGCACGACGTTGAACACCACGAGATAAAACACGATCAACGGCAACTCGAAGGCCAAGCCGAAGCCCAGTTCGAACTTGATGATGATATCGATGTAGGAGGACGCACGCGGAAGTATCTGCGCAAAACCTGCGGCCTGGTCGGTCAGCCACTCGAACGCCGGGTTCAGAATGATCAGGTAGCAGAACACCGCACCAAAGATGAACAGGGCTACCGCCGCCGCAAACGTCGGAACGAACCAACGGCGCTCGCTCGGCTTGAGCGCCGGCAGGAAGAAAGCGAGGATCTGCCAGATGATGACAGGCGAGGTGGCTACGAGCCCCGAGAAAAACGCGATCTTAAAACGGACGGAGAACGACTCGAACGGATCGATAGCCGTAAGCAAAGGCATGCCGTCCGGCCCCTTGGGGAAGAAGTCGCCAATAGGCTGGATCAGAAACTGGGCAACGGTATTCGAAGCCATATAGAACACTACCACCGCTACGGCGAGACAGGCAACGATGCGCACCAAGCGCATGCGCAGCTCGCCCAGGTGATCGAACAAGGGCATACGTGCCGGTCCGACAGGCATGGCTTATTCCCCCTTCTCGTTCGTGGACTGGGGCGTGGCCTGAGCAGTCGCCTCGGCAGCCTTCCTGTTTGCGGCACGCGTGGCAGCGGCCTTCTTGGCAGCAGCCGAGCGCGCTGCGGCCTTTTCCGCATCGGTCTTGGCCGTTGCAGGCTTAGTCGTCCTAGCCGTTGCAGGCTTAGCCGCCGCGGACTTCGCAGCCGGCTTGGCTGCCGTCGCCTGAGCGGCGGATGCCCGGGAAGCGGTCGCCTTGCCCGCCGTCGTCGGCTTCGCCGACCGGGTCGTTGCAGGCTTGGTCGTTGCAGGCTTGGTCGTTGCAGGCTTCGCAGCGGTCGAAGCGACCGGCGTGGCCGCTTTCGTTGCGGCAGCCTTCTTGACTGCAGGCTTCGTGCCGTACAACTCGTCGGCCGACGGCTTCGCCTTAACCGGCTCGCTTGCTGCGGGAGCCGCAGCGGCCTTTACGTCACCCGTAGCCGAGGAGTCCGCCTGGACGGGTTTTTCGAACGATCCGTCAGGCTTGGCGACCGGCTTCGCCTCTGCCACCTGGGCAGCTG
>NZ_JAVWUP010000002.1:7842-39110 GCF_036667095.1 Gordonibacter sp.
TCGCGTCGGCCTTCTCGGCTTCCGTAGCCTTTCTGGCAGCGCGCTCCTTATCGTAGCGCGCCTTGCGCTCGGAGAAGCTCTCCTGCTTGTCGTCTTTGTCCTTCTTGTCGCCCTCGCCAGCTTTCGCCAGCACATCGAGCGGGTTCTTGAACGGCTCGTCAGAGTTAGGATCGAACACTTCGGTCTTGATGACCTTGTTCATCTCCTCCTGAGCACTCCTGAATTTACCAATGGCCTTCCCCAGCGTTTTTGCCATAACTGGCAATTTGTCGGGCCCGAAAATGAGGAACCCGAACAGCAGGATGAGGAAAAGCTCGAATCCACCTATACCAAACAAAGCAAACCCCTTTGCGCTGTCTCGCTCTTCTTACCGTGCCCTATGGGCAACGATTTATAGTATCACAAACGCGTACCAGCACGGTACCTCCGTGGTCTCTACAGAAAAAACAGGCAGCAGGAGCTGTCGCCCCGGCAGGCGCCCTGTCTTAGCTGCCGGTGCCCAAGAAGGCCAAAGCCATCGTTGGTATGCCCAAGGCCAGCACCAGCACGACGCAGATGACGATCGTGAATATTTTCTTGGTCTTCTCCGAACGCGCTCGCTGTTCTTTCTCTCGACGTTCCCGCTCTTGGGTCGCCTTGATGCGATCGCTTTTCTGCTGTGCCGTCAACTTCTGCTGCTGCTTTGTCATGCGCCTACACCCTCAGTTTTCCGCGAATCTCGATGACGCGGGCAATGTTCTTCGCCACTTCCACGTCAACATGCCATTTACTCTTCTCGTACAGCGTCTTGCCGTCAACCATCGTCATAAGCACATCGGCGCCGTTGCACGTGTTCACCACTGCCGACACAGGATCGGTCGTAGGGGTCTGATGCGATCCGGAAAGGTCCACGGCCACGATGTCGGCACGCTTGCCTATTTCCAGCGAACCGATCTTGTCGTCCAGCTTGAGTGCACGCGCACCGCCGATGGTCGCCATTTCCAGCATCGTCTGCGAATCGAGGAACTCGTTCACGTTTACCGCACGCTGCACCAGCATGCCGATGCGCATCTCGGTGAGCATGTCCGTCGAATCGGTGGCAGCCGGCGAGTCGGTGCCCAGGCCCGTGCGCAGACCGGCACGCACGAACTCCGTCAGCGGAGCCACACCCATACCCAACTGTGCGTTGCAGCGCGGACACGCAGCCACGGCCACGTCGTATTCCTTCAGCTTCTTGATGTCTTCATCGTCCACGTGCACGCAATGGATGGCCACTACGTTCGGCGATTCGAAAGCGCCCCAGTTCAGCGCGTAGCGCACCGGGGTGGTGCCCGTGGGCAGCCAGGGCGGAATCTCCACGTAGCCGCGCTTCTGGTCCATCGTATGCACCGCAAACGGCGACGAGCCGTATTTGATGAACTTGTACTCTTCCTGGCTGCCAGCCAGATGCATGGCAACGGGCAGGTTCTCGCGACAGGCGAACTCCGACACCTTGCCGAACACGGAGGGGTGACAGGCGTAGATTGCCGCCGGGGCAACGCCGATGGTGATGCGGTCGGAGTCGACTTCCTCGCGCCAGTGCAAGATGTCGTTTTCCGCCACACGCATGGCGTAATCCACGCGGCGCTTGTCCATAGCGCCCACCTCGCGATAGATCACACTGCGCATGCCCAGCTTTTGCGTAGCCGTACAGGGAGCGCCCGTGGTGGTAATGTCGGCAACGCAGGTGATGCCGCTGGAAAGCGCCTCAAGACCACCGAGAATAGCCGAGTCGTACCAGTCGCTCACGTCCATCTTCGCGCTTTTTTCCAACATGGACAAAACCCAGGTTGTATAGGGCACGTCGTGGACGATGCCGCGCATGACGGAGTTCTCCAGGTGGGTATGCATATCCACCAGGCCGGGCATAATGGCGGCTTGGCCGTAATTGACCACTTCCTCATCGGGATAGCGCATCTTGAGCATATCGGCCGCGCCCAGATCGCAAATGCGGCCGTCGCGCACCAACACGGCACCGTCCTGGAACGGCTCGTCGGTAATGGGAAGAACGTACTGTGCGCACAACAACATGGATGGCCCGCCTAATCTCTTAGGATAATCGCGTGATGCGTATGATAGCATTCCCGGCACGTTCTCCCGCGAAAGCACATAGGGCAATCGGTGTGAGGAATAGGGAAACCACCGCATCGCAGCCGGCAGATTCGCCCGCATGCGATATACTTCCCCGTTGCTATGCAAACTCTTGATATGACATTCATCCACGCGCCCGCCACCTACGACTTCCGCGAGCGCTCCATCATGTACGGGCCCGTGTCCGACATGGTGCCCTCTACGCCCATCTTCGAGATGTACCCGCTCGGGCTGACCACGCTTTGCGAGTACTTCGAGCGCCACGGACTGCACGCGCGCATCTACAACCTGGCGTCCATGATGCTACACAAGAAGAACTTCGACGTAGAGAAGAACCTGGGCCGCTTGGACGCCCATATGTTCGGCATCGACCTGCACTGGATGCCGCACTGCCACGGTTCCATCGAGGTGGCGAAGCTGCTCAAGCAGCTGCACCCGCACGTGCCCGTATCGTTCGGCGGGCTGTCATCGAGCATCTTCCACGAAGATCTGATCGCCTACGACTGCATCGACTACGTGCTGCGCGGCGACTCCACCGAGGAACCCATGCGCATGCTCGTGGAGCGGGTGTCGCGTGCGGCGAAGACCCATACGCCCATTGGCGATTTGTCGGATATTCCGAACCTCACCTGGAAGGACTCCACAGGCGCCGTGCACATCAACCCGCTTTCCTGGGTGCCGGACGACATGAACGCCATCTCGTTGGATTATGCCTACCCCATGAAGGGCGTGCTGCGCCATCACGACATGACTAGCTACCTGCCCATGAAAGGGTGGCTGTCCTACCCCGTCACGGCCAGCCTTACCTGCCGTGGCTGCGCGCGCAACTGCGCCACCTGCGGCGGCAGCGCCTATGCGTTCAAGAACCACTTCGGGCGCCGTCGCGTGGCCTGGCGCGACCCCCAGCTGCTCATCCGCGATATCCAGCACGTGCAGAACCACGTGTGGGGCCCCATCTTCGTACTGAACGACTTCTTGCAGGCGGGCGAGGCGTACACCCACGAGTTCATCACGGGGCTCAAGGGCAAGGTGCACAATCCCATCGGCTTCGAGTTCTTCGGGCCGCCGCCGGGCGGCGACGAATTCTACCAGCTGCTCGACAACAACCTGGGAAACTGGTCGGTCGAAATCTCGGCCGAGAGCCACGACGACGACGTGCGCAAGGCATTCGGCAAGGGCCACTACAAGATGGCCGAGTTGGAGCAGACCATCGTGGACGCGCTGTCGCACCCGAACTGCGAGCGGTTCGACCTGTACTTCATGACAGGCATCCCCCAGCAGACGGCGGACAGCGTGCGCGAGACGGGCGCCTACGTGCAGCACCTCTACGAACGCGTGAACTACGATCCACGCCTGGTGGTGCTGACCAGCCCCATGGCGCCGTTTCTGGATGTGGGCTCCATCGCGTTCGACAACCCGGAGAAATACGGCTACAAACTGCGCGCCCGCACGTTCGAGGAGCACCGCGAGCGCATGATCCTGCCCTCGTGGAAGCACATCATGAATTACGAGAGCACCTACATGAGCGTGGACGAGATGGTGGACGCCACCTACGACGCCGCCCTGGACCTGAACCGCATCAAAGGCGAGCACGGCATTCTGGACGCCGGCATGTCCGCCGCTACCGACAAGCGTATCCGCGAGGCACGCGAGCAGATGAACCGCCTAGACGACGTGCTGTACAACGGCGTGGGCCGCATCGACGCGCGCATGGGGGCGCTCAAAGAGGAGTTCGAGCGCCTGTCCGAGAACACGGTAGCCGAGAAGTCAGAGTTGAACTGGGCGTTCAATGTGAAGCCGACACATGCCAAGCACCTCGCCAAGCTCTGGCTTGCCAACGAGCCGGCGAACTTCGCGTCGCGCCTCACCGGCACGTGGCGTCCCGCCTGTAGCGATTTCGATTACGCGGACCAAGAAAACGGCACGCTCTCGCCCGCCTGGAACGCCGACGGCACCGCGAACTGCTCGTTCAAAGGACTCGCCGTGGACGGTATGGGCGACGGTCGCGCGCTTGCCGGCGAGGACGGCGAGCAAGTTGCCGCCTTCGGCAGCGTCGTGGCACCCGGATTCTCGCAGGAGAACACGAACGAGGCCTTCGACCGCGCGAACGCGCAGCTGGAAGCGGGACGCGCCGGTACGTCAGCCGTAGCAGGTGCGGCACCGGCCATCCAGGGCGTTGCAGCGCGCACCGTCGAGCACGACCCGCTGCTGGAGCAGATGATGGCCGAAGAGCGCGAGCGCGCCGAAGCACTGGCCCGCGGCGAGATCGAACGCACGGTACCGCGCGGGGCTGGAGGCCTGCAGGGCGCCGGCGGTGCGAAAGGTGCGCGCGAAGCTCGCAAACTGGACAAACTCCGCGACAAGAAGGTCTAGCGACGCTGTTCGGCTAATCCCCGCTTTCTCTTATGTACCTCCATACAACACGCATCTACCTGCTGCGTACATTCGTTTATTGACAAATAGGAAAAAAAGGAAAGAATAGGAAAAAAAGGAAAGGGGCTTTATGAAAGATACAGTATTTTCTCCTGCATTCGGCAATCGCCCCAGCTGCTTGGTGGGACGAGACACCGTGATTTCCTGCATGCTTGACGGACTGAAAGACCCGCCGGGAAGCCGAAATCGGGCAACGCTGCTTTTAGGACAGCGCGGGTCCGGGAAGACCGTGCTTCTTTGGGAGCTGGCGGATCGCGCGCGAACCCTGGGATTCGTTGTAGCAAGCCCAACCATCGCCACCGAGGATATGCTCGAGCGCATTCTTGAAAAGATTCAGGACGATGGCGAGCAGTACGGCAAAGAGAAAGCCACACATCTTACCGGCGGAAGCATCGGAGCTCTGGGCTTTTCGGCAGGACTTCAATTCAGTAGGGATACGCAGGAATCAAAAACCTTTCAGTACAAGCTATCCCGTTTATGCAACGCTTTGGCGCCACATGGCAAGGGGGTGCTCATTTTGGTTGACGAGACACAGGGAAACGACCCCCGGATTCGCCAACTTGTCGCCGCTTACCAAGAACTTGTCGGCAACCAGGCGAATATCGCACTCGTCATGGCCGGACTGCCCGGTGCCGTTTCGGCAACATTAAACGATCGCGTTCTCACGTTCCTCAATCGCGCCAACAAAATGCAGCTAGATCCTTTGGCTCCCACCGATATCGATGCGTTCTTCATAAAAGCGTTCGCCCAGATGGGCCTTTGTGTTCCCGAGCCCTTCCGGAACAGGGCGGTCGCCGCGACCTTCGGCTCCCCTTACCTTCTTCAGCTTGTAGGGCACAATATCGTAACGTATTCGGAAGAGGGCGCCATAGGGGAAAGCGAACTCGAAAGAGCCCTCGCGCAGGCGAGGACCAGCTTCGAAAACGACGTATGTGGCACCACGCTTGCCGCCCTTTCAGATAAAGATATCTGCTTTCTCCGCGCTATGGCCGAAGACCAGCGGGAGAGTCGTATTGCGGACATTGCCGTGCGCATGGGCGTCAGCTACGATTACGCGCAGAAATATCGCAAACGCCTCATCGACGGCGGCATCGTCGAACCGGCCCGGCGGGGATCGATTCGGTTCGCTGTTCCGCATCTGGCCGACCACCTGCGGAAAACCAGCGAGATCGTGTACGGCTTCTAGCTTTCACGGTTAAACACACTCCCTCAGCAGGGGCGTTAGCTCTCCTTCTACCAGCAGCGTGATCTTGCGCGTGGCGCGCGACACGGTGGTGTAGAGGCGGCGTCGGGAAAGCGCGTCGTCGGGAAATGCCTGCGCGGAGGCGTCGGGGATGACCACGTGGTCGAACTCTAGACCCTTCGCGTACTTGAGCGACGTAAGCACGACACCTCGCTCGGGGAGCGTCGCGTTCGCGTCGATGAGCAAAGGTGCCTGCTCGCCCAGCTTTTTCTGCATCTGCCGGACCAGGTGCTTGTGGGGAAGTATCACTGCCGTAAGCCCCTTGTCGGGCGTTGCCTCCTCGATAACGCGCGACAGTGCGCGATCACGCTCCTGCTCGCTTGCGCACTCCACGATCACCGGGGCGACGTCCGCGCGCTGGATAGACGATATCTGCATGCGGGCCTCTTTGTCGACCAGATGCGCGAACATCTCGGTAATCTGGGGAGACGACCGATAGCTGGTCATAAGCCGGCACTCGTCGACCGAGCCGCGCACGTCTCGAAACACCGAGCGGACCTCATCGAAGGTCGCCGTGTCCGGGTTGATGGCCTGGTTCTCATCGCCCAACAGCAGGAAGTGCGCACGCCGGAAATAGCGCGCCAGCACGACCAACTGGGCGGCGGTGTAGTCCTGCACCTCGTCGATCATCACGTACTTAGCACCCGCGTTGCCAAGGCCCGTCAGAGCCATCTTCAGGTACAGCCACGCCACCGGCACCAGGTTCTCCACCCCCAAGAGCCTCATGCCGATACGGTCGATACGCAGCCAGTCGTCGTTCTCGACAGCCTTGGCCGCATCGGCATAACGTGCGTTCACATACTGCCGGGCCCACACGCGCACCTCGTCTTCGTCATGCGCGTTGAACGTCTCACCGAACGTCTTCATCTGCTCGTCCGGGGTGAACGACGCTATCTCGTCGAGTACATCATCTGTTGCCGCCAGTTGCTTGAGGCGGCTCTCAAGGCGCCCGCCCAGCTCTTCGCGCATGAGGGTGACCAGGTGAGGGCCTGCGGGGATCTTCTTGAACTTGGCGGCCACCTGCTGTATCTGCCCGACCGAGAAGAAGCGCTCCCCGCCGGCGCGCACCTCCCTGAAATCCTGGCTGCTAAACGAGAAGCTTTCCGAGGCCGCGTCGATGCGCTTCAGCATATCGAGGGGCACGTCTGCCTGCCCGCCAATGCGATCGGGAGGCATCACGCCCCGCAGGAACTCATCCCAGGTAAGGCAGGCGGGATTGCGCTCGCCCAAGTCGGGCAGCACTTGATCGATATAGCGCTGGAACACCGGGTTGGGCGTGATCAGGAACACCTCGCTGGGGTCGAGGTCGTTGCGCCGCTGGTAGAACAAGTACGCGATACGCTGCATGAGCACCGAGGTCTTCCCGCTGCCCGCGATGCCGCCCACCAGCAGCGCCGGCACGTCTTCATGGCGAATGACCAGGTTCTGCTCCTTCTGGATGGTCGCGGTGATGGCCTGCATGCGCGCCGTCCGCTGCTTCGACAGCGAGGCCAGCAAAAGCGAGTCCTGAATGGCCACGCTGGTGTCGAAGTACGCATACAGCTTGTCGGCCTGAAGGTCGAACTGACGGCGCAGCTTGAGATCAGCCTCGATGGTGCGGCCATTGGCCCTGTAGGACGTGGGGCCGTTTTCCTGGTTGTAGTACACCTCGGCCACCGGCGAGCGCCAATCGACCACCAGGCGGCGGCGATTCTCGTCGGAGACGCCCGCCGTGCCGATGTAGAGCTCCTTGGGAGCCTCGCTCGGCTCGAACTGCAAGGCAACCTTCGCGAAATAAGGCTGCTTCAGCAGCAAGCGGATGCTGTTCAGCTTCTCGGCGTCGACGCTCTGCGTGATGTTGTAGGCGTCGATCACGCGGTTGATGGTTGCGTAGTCGGCATAGGTTTCCATGGCATCGCTGTAGCTGGCGAAGTTCGGGGACACCTCGTCGCACATGGCCAGCTTGTCAGAAGCCGCGTCCTGACTGTTCTTGTTCATCTTGGCCACCAGGTCGCGGCCCATGGCCTGCAACTTCTCGTAAGTCTCGGTGAGGTGGCTCTGCTCTTCTTCAAATAGAGGATCGTTTTGCAAAAGTGCTCCTTGTATTAGCGCCCACGCGCGCCCAGCGCAGGCGTACCGGGCCTCAACTTAAATAGGGTGAAGGAGATTATACGATTCCCCGCGAGGGTTCCCCGTAACTCCACGCTTCTTGCACCTCGGACCCCAAAACGCGAAGCTGCCCCTGCGCGGCTTCGGCAACGTGGCGTATACTGTGGCTTCGCCCGATTCCCAACCACGATGGAGCATTACCCGTGAGCATCGACACCGCCACCGGTCAGGAAGCACCTGCGCAACTGTCTTCCGAGCGCGTAAAGGACATATTCTCCAGCATTGCCAAGAAATACGAGCGGTTCAACGCCGTGTCGAGCTTCGGCGCGTACCGAACTTGGCTGGCAGGCATGATGAAGCAGGCCCCCATCGGCGCAAGCGACGACGTGCTGGACCTTGCGGGCGGCACCGGAGACGTAGCTTTCGCCGTCGCAAAAGCCAAGCATCCTCGCCACATCCAATGCACCGACCTCGTAGACGAGATGCTGGACGTGGCGCGCGCTCATTTTGCGGATGGCGCGAGCGGTGAGGTGCCGATAGACTTCGAAGTGGTCGACGCGCAGAACATCCCCTACGCCGACGCCAGCTACGATGCCATCACCATGGCCTATGGCATCCGCAACATGCCCGAGCGCGAGCGCGCGCTCTCCGAGATGCTGCGCGTGCTGAAACCGGGAGGCGCGCTGGTGTGCCTAGAATTCTCCACACCGCCGATGCGCCTGTGGCGCGCACTGTACGGATTCTATTTGAAGCACCTCATCCCTTTCTGGGGCGGGCTCATCACCGGCGACCGCGAGGGATTTGTGTACCTCTCCCGCTCCATCAAGGCCTTCCCCGACCAAAAGGGCCTAGCCGAGCTTATGGAGAAGGCGGGATTTCGGGATATTACCTGGAAGAACTACACCGGCGGCATTGCGGCTGTGCACGTGGCGAAGAAGCCAGAAGCTTAGGGTTCGCTCAACAGGAGCGCACGTGGCGAAGAGGCCAGGGGCGAGGGATCGCCCCAAGGGGGTAGTCGTGGCGAAGAAGCCGGGACTCCCGACCCCTTCAAGAGGATGCCGGTGAGTTAAATTCCAGCAGGTCTTCCATCTTGCAGCCGAGCGCTTGGGCGAGCGCATACAACTTGATGCCCGCCGCCTTGTCGATATTCTTCACGCGCTGCTCGTATTGCTGGATGGCGCGCAACGACGTGCCCGCCGCCTCAGCCAGCTGCAGCTGGGTCATGCCACGTGCCTGGCGGATGGTTTTGAGTCGCACAAGCCTATCCCCACCATCGATAAGAGCTTCGATTTCATCAGCTGCACGGTCTTCCGATGCCTCGTGCAGAGGCTTGTAGAGGCGCAGCAAGTCTTCAACTCGCACAGCCGCACCAAGAGAGGCGAACGTGCGACCCGAGCGCCATTGCACATACGCGAGTATCCAGCCGCTCCAGTACTCCGGCGTGCGGTCAAGCGACGCATGCCGAGTCGCAGGGGGAACAGCAAGTGGCGCGCCCGCCTGCTCGCCCACCATGAGAACCAGCTCGATGCCCGATACTCCCGCAACATAGCGCGGCGAGCCGCCGCCAAACGCATCGGCAACACCCGTTTGCACGAACAGATCGAAGAACCGCTGAGTGCCGAGGTTTTGCGCGCACGCAGCGAAGTCGAACGCCTCGCCAAGAATCTCCATAGCGTCGTACACGTAAGCCTTATCGTAGGCGTGCATCGTTGGCTCCTATCCCTTCGCGAACAAGGTCGAGCAGATAGAGGCCCTTAAGACCTTGCTCCTGCGCTTGGGCGCGATAGTGCGCTCGCGCCTCATCGTCGCGCTGTTTGCGTTTCGGATAATAGACAGCACTGGCTACCGGATCAGCCGATACGAAGTCAACCAGATTGAATGCGCGCTCGCTTTTCAGCACGATCTGCTCGCCAAGGTCGCCGAGCTTCATAGCACCGGCAAGTTGCTCCACCGAAATAGCATTCCCGAGAAATGCACGGGCAAACGAAAAATAGCTATCGTCGGCACGATATCCCCTTATCACGTCGAAGGACCTCGTATCAACGGCAAACTGCTCACGCAGGTAGGCCTTACCCTGCGCGGCCAAGGGAAGACTCGTGTCGACGACGCGGTTTTCCAACAGCAAGGCAAGCCAGTGTAAGATTCCATACGCCCCTGACGAAAGGTCCAGTACGGAGAGTCCCCGCAAATCGAGATGGTATCGATTAACGTATCCGTCGGATTCTGCGGACACACAGGCCCATTCCCGAGCAAGCTCGACGTGCTCGGTGCAGTAGAACCCCAAGCCGTAATCGTTGTAGGGCCTCCCTTTGCCGTACTGGGGATGTTCGATGATACTGCATGAGCCGTGGTAGAGCGTGAGGCGTTCTTTCATACTGCTCCTATCTCTGAAGAGATAGGAGCAGTATAGCATAAACTATCTCCACAGAGATAGTTTATGCTCTCCCCGCAGCACACCCGCTCACCTTCCTCCTCGCTCCGCTTGCGCATAAGGTCGATCGAGGCAGAAGGTGCTTTCCAAATTCGCGTCCACCGAGCGCCCGCGTCATGGTAATCTTGCCCCAACGCGTTTGGATGACGATTCCGGGAGAGACCCGCAAGGGCGCCGAAGGGGCAGAAACTCTCAGGCAAAAAGGACTGGAATCCGACAAACCTCTGGAAAGCCGCCCAAGCGGCACCGACGAAGCAAGCCGCGGGGGCATACGCACCACGCCCGTATGGTTCATCTTTCAGGTAAAGAGACAGAGGCGCGCAGGGGATTGCCCCTGCGCGCCTTTTTGCATTTCTGACAAGCCACGGCAAGCCTCCGCCTGAACACGGGGGCGCGAATGCACGGGAGGTAGGCATGGAGAAGAAGACGCCACTGTACGACGAGCACGTGGCCTGCAAGGGAAAGATCGTGCCCTTCGCCGGTTACCTGCTGCCTGTCGAGTATCCCACGGGGCTCATGGCCGAGCACGAGGCCGTGCGCACGAAGGCCGGGCTGTTCGACGTATCGCACATGGGAGAGGTCGTGCTCGCCGGACCGACCGCACTCGCCACGCTGAACCACCTGCTGACCAACGAATACTCAACTCTGGCACCAGGCCGTTGCCGCTATGCGGCGCTGTGCTATGACGACGGGGGCATGGTAGACGACCTCATCGTCTACCGCATCGACGACGAGGTGT
Organism: Gordonibacter sp.; assembly: GCF_036667095.1. Lineage (NCBI taxonomy): Bacteria > Bacillati > Actinomycetota > Coriobacteriia > Eggerthellales > Eggerthellaceae > Gordonibacter > Gordonibacter sp. The sequence goes on from NZ_JAVWUP010000002.1 coordinate 18,886, forward strand.
TCCTGGTGGTGGTGAACGCAGCCAACAAGGACAAGGACGTCGCTTGGATGGCCGATCATCTGCTGGAAGGCACCGTCATGCGCGACGTCTCAGACGAGATGGCGCAGCTTGCGCTGCAAGGGCCCCGGGCACTTGTCATTCTGGAAGGGCTGGCCGACCCGGCCGCACTTCCCGAAAAGTATTACACCTTCACCCGCGAGGTGGACGTGGCGGGTGCCGTTTGCCTTGTATCGCGCACCGGCTACACCGGCGAGGACGGCTTCGAGCTGTACTGCACTCCCGACCAGGCGGCAAAGCTGTGGAGAGAGCTGCTCGAGGCCGGAGCCGACGAGGGGCTCGTCCCCTGCGGGCTCGGTGCGCGCGACACACTGCGCCTGGAAGCCTCCATGCCGCTGTACGGCCACGAAATGGATGCAACGATCGATCCGCTGGAAGCAGGCTTGGGCTTCGCCGTAAAAATGGACAAGGACGAATTCATCGGCAAGCAGGCCCTCGTCGCCAAGGGCACGCCAGCGCGTCAGCGCATCGGGCTGCGGGTAACGGGCCGCGGCATCATCCGCGACGGGCACGACCTGTTCGCTGACGGCAAACTGATCGGCCACACCACCTCGGGCACGTTCTGCCCGCATTTGAAGCAGGCATGCGCCATGGCGCTGGTGGATGCCGGTTGCGTAGCCGTAGGCGACGCCGTCGAGGCCGACGTGCGGGGACGCCGCGTGCAGGCCGAGGTCGTAGCGCTGCCGTTCTACCGGCGCGCACGATAACGAGGCATTGCGTTTCCGAAGGAGAGCGGACCTGCCCGGCCCGCTCTCCTTTTCAAGGACAAGCACACAAGGGGCAGACAAGGACAGCCGGCAAGCAGGCCGGAGACAAGGAGCAGATCATGAGCGTTCCCGCAGAGTTGAAGTACACCGACACGCATGAATGGGTTTCCCTGGCAGAAGGCATGGCCACGATCGGGCTGACCGACTATGCTCAAGACCAGCTGGGCGACCTCGTATTCGTGAACCTCCCCGAACCGGGCGACGAGGCCAGTGCTGGGGAAGCCGTCGCCGACGTAGAGTCGGTGAAGGCCGTATCCGACGTGGTAAGCCCCCTTTCCGGCACCGTCGAGGAAGTAAACGAGGAGCTGCTGGACAATCCAGCCCTTATCAACGAGAACCCCTACGGCGCCTGGCTTATGCGCCTCTCCGTTACGGCTGAACCCGAGGGCCTCATGGACGCGGCAGCCTACGAGGCGTTCTGCGCCACCCTGTAATTCCCGTATCCGCACTTCAAGAAAGGTGCCGTGATGGGCAACTACCTCCCTTCCACTGCACAGGAGCACTCGAGCATGCTCGCATCGATGGGTTACGGATCCGTCGACGAGCTGTACGCGGGCATCCCTGCGCAAACCGTCATCGACGAGCTGGCTATCCCCGAGGGGAAAAGCGAGTTCGAGACACGGCGCATCATCGAAGGCCTCGCCGCGAAGAACACCGTGTTCCACAGCGTGTTCCGCGGGGCGGGGGCCTACGACCATTACCGCCCCTCCCTCGTGAAGTCGGTACTGGCAAACGAGACGTTCATTACCTCGTACACACCCTATCAGGCCGAGATCAGTCAGGGCGTGCTGCAGTCCATCTTCGAGTACCAGTCACTCGTATGCGAGCTGACCGGGCTTGACGTGTCGAATGCCTCGCTCTACGACGGGGCCAGCGCCGCCGCCGAGGCTATACTCATGTGCCTCGAGCGCAAGCGGACGCGCGCCGTGGTGGCGGGTAGCGCGCACCCCCAGTTCATCGAGACCATCCAGACGTATGCGGCCAGCCGGGGTGTCGCTGTGGACGTGGTGCCGACGACGAACGGGGCAGTGGACCCGACAGCACTGCAAGCCGCTCTCTCCGACGATGCGGCCTGCGTGTTCTTCCAGCAGCCGAACTACTTCGGGGTGCTGGAAGACGCCCGCGGCATCATCGAAGCCGCCCATACGGCGGGCGCGAAGGCCATCATGGGCGTGGAGCCCACGACGCTCGGCCTGCTGGCCGCACCCGGCGAGCTCGGTGCCGACATCTGCATTGCCGAAGGCCAGGCGCTGGGGCTGCCGCTTTCGTTCGGCGGACCTTACCTAGGCATCATCGCCTGCACCAGCGCGCTCATGCGCAAGCTGCCCGGCCGCATTGTCGGCCAGACCGTCGATGCCGCCGGCAACCGCGCCTTCGTGCTGACGCTGCAAGCACGCGAGCAGCACATCCGCCGCGAGAAAGCGTCGTCGAACGTCTGCTCAAACGAGGCGCTGTGTGCGCTGGGCGCCGCTGCCTACCTCTCGGCGATGGGCCCTGTAGGCCTCGAGCAGGTGGCGCGCCAAAGCTATGCGAAGGCGCAGTACGCCGCCCGGAAGATCTGCGCGGTTCCCGGCTTCGACCTGGTATACGACCGACCGTTCTTCAACGAGTTCGTCACTACGTGCCCGATCGCGGGAGAGGCGTTGGAACACGCTCTTACCGAGCACGGAATACTGGCAGGACTACCCCTTAACGAGGGCATACTGTGGTGCGTCACCGAAACGAACACCAAGGAAGACATTGACCGGCTGGCAGCGCTGCTTGCGGAGGTGACCCGATGAAGACGATATTCGAACGCTCGCGCCCGGGGCGCGCAACGACGTTGCTTCCCTCCTGCGACGTAGACGAGTGCACACCCGACGAGGCCTACTGCCGCGCCGAGCGCCCCCGCCTGCCCGAAGTGGCCGAGATTGACCTGAGCCGCCACTACGCCGAGCTGGCTCGTCAGGCTTTCGGCGTATGCGACGGGTTCTACCCGTTGGGCTCTTGCACGATGAAGTACAACCCGCGCATAAACGACGAGCTGGCGAACCTGCCGGGCTTTGCCGACGTGCACCCGCTGCAACCGCAGGAGAGTGTGCAGGGCTGCCTGGAAGTAATGGCCCGCACGGCCGAGGTGCTCGGCGAGATCTGCGGCATGGATGCCGTAACCTTGCAGCCGGCCGCAGGCGCACAGGGCGAGTACACGGGCTTGCTGCTGATCCGTGCCTTCCATGCAGCCGCAGGCGACACAACACGCACGAACATCATCGTGCCCGATGCCGCACACGGCACGAACCCCGCCACCGCTTCGATGGCCGGATTCAAGACCGTCAGCGTAGCGTCTAACGACCAGGGCGGCGTCGATGTGGAAGCCCTGCGCGCAGCCGTGGGCCCCGACACGGCGGGCCTCATGCTCACGAACCCCAACACGCTGGGCGTGTTCGACCCGAACATCCTGGAGATATGCGCCATCGTGCACGAGGCGGGAGGCCTTTGCTACTACGACGGGGCGAACCTCAACCCCATCATGGGCATTGTCCGCCCCGGCGACATGGGGTTCGACTGCGTGCACGTGAACCTGCACAAGACGTTCTCCACGCCCCACGGCGGCGGCGGTCCCGGCTCGGGGCCGGTAGGCTGCAAGGAGCACCTACGCCGCTTCCTACCCCATCCAATCGTTGCCTGCGAGAACGGTGTCTACCGCTTCGAGGAGCCTGAAGCCTCCGTAGGTCGCATGAAGTCGTTCTACGGCAACTTCGGCGTGGTGGTGCGCGCGCTTGCCTACCTGACGACGCTGGGACGCGAGGGCGTGCCGCAAGCGGCACGTGCGGCCGTGCTGAACGCGAACTACCTGATGCACCTCTTGTCCGACGTATTTCCCCTTGCCACGAAGGCACCGTGCATGCACGAGTTCGTAGTGGACGTAGGCCCTCTGAAGGAGCAGACGGGTTTTGCCGCCATCGACGTGGCCAAACGCATGCTGGACTTCCCTATGCACCCGCCCACCATGTACTTCCCGCTGATCGTGCACGAGGCGCTGATGTTCGAACCGACCGAGACGGAAAGCCGCGAGACGTTGGACCACGCCGCCGACGTGATGCACCGAATCTACGAAGAAGCCGTATCAGGTAGCGTTAACCTGCATCAGGCACCGTTCGATGCGGTCATCGGGCGGCCCGACGAAGTGCAGGCAGCACGCCATCCGCATCTGCGCTGGACACCGGACGACGCAGATGCGTAAGGAAAAAGGCCGAAGGCTGTAAAACCGGAGAGGGCCGCACGTGACGAAACTGACCAGCCATATAACCGCAAGCACCGATCCGTTCGCCAACCTGGCAAGGGAGGAGGCGCTCTGCGATGCGGTACAGGACGGCGAGGTCGTGCTGTACCTGTGGCAGAACAGGAATACCATCGTCATCGGCCGCAACCAGAACCTATGGAAGGAATGCCGCGTCGAGGCGTTCGAGGCCGAAGGCGGCCGCATCGCACGGCGGCTGTCCGGCGGCGGGGCGGTATTCCACGACTTGGGCAACCTGAACTTCACGTTCGTGGCGCGCGACCCGCTCTACGATGTGGCGCGCAACTGCACCGCAGTATGCGAGGCTGTGCGTTCGCTCGGCTTGGACGCCCAGGTGACGGGACGCAACGACCTCACCGTCGGAGGATCCAAGTTCTCGGGCAACGCGTTTCTCAACCACGGAGCAGCTCACTGCCATCATGGCACGCTCATGGTGAACGTGGACTTTTCTCGCTTGAGCCACTACTTGAACCCCGATCCGCGCAAGCTGGCGGCCAAGGGCGTGGATTCGGTGAGATCCCGTGTGGCGAACCTGGCGGACCTGGAGCCGAGCATCACCACCGAGGCGCTGGCAGCAGCCCTGATCGCTGCCGCCGAACGGGAGTTCGGCGCGACAGCCGAGCCGCTCGACGTCGCACGCTTGGATGCAGAGCGCTTGATCGAACGCGAACAGTTCTTCAGTTCGCGTGAGTGGCGCCTCGGGAGCACCCCGCCGTTCACGCACCGCTTCGACGAGCGCTTCGCCTGGGGAGACTTCGATGCGAACCTCGTGGTGAAGGGCGGCGCGGTAAGCGAGGCGCGGGTATTCTCGGATGCCCTCGATACAGAGTTCGTGGAACGCATCGAGAGTGCGCTGCCCGGATGCGCCTATAGGCGCGCGGCACTCTGCGCGCAGGTGGAAGCCGCCGCAAGCACGCCCGAGCAGCGGGCGATGGCAGCCGATTGCGCGGCGTGTATCGCACGTGGCATGGACTAGCTATCTGTTCGCGGAACATGAGCAGGACACGACCCGGGCCTTTCCGGCAAAGCCGGAAACGAGAGCGGCGAGAGAGCAACAGCCGCCGACCATGAAGGAGACAACTATGCAGGACCGCTACAACCTCATCGTCGTCGGCGCCGGACCAGGCGGCTACGTCGCCGCCATCAAGGCGGCGCAGCTGGGACTGTCGGTAGCGCTCGTCGAGCGCGACCTGGTAGGGGGTACCTGCCTCAATCGCGGATGCATCCCCACCAAGACCCTGCTGCACACCGCCGAGCTCTTCGGCGAGATAACCCGCGGCGAAGCCTTAGGGCTGCATGTCGAGGGAGCACGCATCGACTTTCCCGCCCTACGGCAGCGCATGGGCGAAGTATGCGGCACCGTGCGCAACGGCGTGATAGGCCTGCTGGACGCGAACGGCATCGAAGTCGTGCCGGGCAACGGGCGCATCGAGGCTCCGGGGCGCGTGAGCGTGACGCAATCCGACGGTGCGATATTCGTACTCGAGGCAGACGACCTCATCGTCGCACCCGGCTCGAAACCCGCTCTGCCGCCCATCCCTGGCATCGACCTGCCAGGCGTACTCACCTCAGACGAGCTGCTCGCCCAGGTGCCGGAGTTTGGCCGCATCGCCATCATCGGCGGCGGCGTCATCGGCGCGGAATTCGCTGGATTCTACCAGGCCCTCGGCGCTGAGGTGACGGTAATCGAAGCCATGGGTCGCCTACTCCCCACCCTTGACCGCGAACTGGGCATGAGCTTGGCCCAACTGCTGAAGAAACGCGGCGGAACCGTGGCCGCAAGCGCCACGGTAAAAGCCATCGAGCAGGGGCCAGCCGGATCGCTCGTCGTCCGCTACGAGGCGAAAGAGGCCCTGCATGCCGTGGAAGTGGACGGCGTGCTCGTGGCCACCGGCCGCAAGGCGGTTGCAGACGACCTGTTTGCACCCGACCTGGGAGTCGAGCTCGTACGCGGCCGCATCCCCGTGGATGCTTCCATGAAAACTGCCGTCGACCACCTGTATGCCATCGGCGATGCGGCCGACGCGGGAATCCAGCTGGCCCACGCCGCTTCCGCCCAGGGCATCGTAGCTGTCTGCGCGCTAACAAGTTCCACCTGCGACGTCGATGCGTCCACCATCCCCTCCTGCATCTACACGAGCCCAGAAATCGCCTCGGTGGGGCTGACGGAAGCCGAGGCCAAAGAAGCAGGCATCGCCCTCAAGACCGGCAAATTCCCCTTATCGGGCAACGCAAAGACCATCATTGCCGATGCCGAACGCAGCTACATCAAGGTGGTAGCCGCCGAAGACGGACGCATATTGGGCGCGCAACTCATGTGCAACCGCGCCACGGATATCGTAGGAGAGTTCGCCTTGGCCATCACCGCCGGGCTTACCGTCGAGGAGATGGCCCGGGCCGTACGCCCCCACCCCACGTACGAGGAAGCGGTAGGCGAAGCACTCGACACGCTGCTGGGCGGCGCCATCCACGCCCGGCCACTGCGCCGCTGACCGCAAAATCAAACAGATGGCATGATGCCGAATCGCAGACAATGGCGTAGGATGGAACCATGACATTCGACACCATCCAACAAAGCGACGATGACACGGCTTGTACCGAGCAAGCGGCTACCGCTTCGCCGTGCTCGGCGGACGACTCGCCGGACGCGGACGAAGCCCGTCCGAACCGTGGCCAAGACCGCCTCTGGACACCTCTTTTCGTCTGCATCGTAGCCGCGACCCTGTGCTGCTACCTGACAAGCCAAGGCGTGAACACCGGCACCTCGGTCTACCTCGCCTACACCGGCAACGGCGCTGCCTTTTCCGGCGTCTTGGCTGCCGTGTTCTCGGCGGCTGCCGCCGGGACGCGCATCGTGTGCGGGCCTATCGTGGACCGGACGGGTCGCTACCGCGTATTGCTTGCCGGCGCCGCACTGCTGGCAGTAGGCACCGCCCTGCCCGCGTTCGTCTCGAACGACGTCGTTTTCGTCCTGTGTCGCATCATGCAGGGCGTCGGGTTCTCCGCAGCAACCACGGCATCGGCCACCGCTGCCGCCGACGTGCTTCCGCGCTCTCGCATGGGCGAGGGCATCGGCTATTACGGCTTGGGACAGGCCATCGCCATGTCGGTTGGCCCGGCGTTCGCGTTGGCGCTGGTTGCCACCGACCCTCACGAGAACCTGTACCTGGGGCTTGCCGCGGTAGCCATAGTCGGCCTGTTCGTGGCGGCGCTCTGCCGCTACGAACGCCACCCAGAAAAGCTGCCGCCGACCTCCGCCTATCGTAGGCAGGCGGAGCGACCGCGGAAACCGGCGGGAAAGTTTCGCCTCTCCGACGCCCTTGAGCGGCGCGCCTTGCCGGGCGCTTTGCCCATGCTGATGCTCTGTCCGGTTTTCGGGTTCGGCATCTTCTTTGTCGGACTCTATGGCACCTCGGTAGGCGTGGGAAACCCCGGCTTGTTCTACACGCTTTCCGCCCTGAGTATGATCGCCGTACGTCTGCGGTCGCAATCGTTCATGGATCGCGTGGCGCCTCTCAAGGTGTTCTCAATTGCCATCGCCTGCGGACTGGCGGCGTTCCTGCTGCTGCAAGCAGCTCCCCTCAACACCTTGGCGTATTATGCCGCGGGCTTGCTATACGGCGTATGCCTAGGCATCAGCATGCCGCTCAACCAAACCGTCGCCGTGAAGAACACACCTCTGGAGCGCTGGGGTGCCGGAAACGCACTGTATCTGCTCGCATGCGATGTCGGCGTAGGAATAGGTGCTGCTGCCTGGGGGTTCATCAACGAGGCCGCAGGCTTCACCACCTCCCTCTGGTGCGCCATGGCCTGCATGGTGGCCGCCTTGCTGATAGCGAAGCTGGTGTATCCGCAGGAAAGCAGGGCCCTCTAGTACGCCTCATCCAGGCTGGCGTGGGCTTGCGCGTCGGCGTCGAGGCCGAAGAACGCTCCCTGACGGTAGCGGTCGAGGGCCACCAGCGCTATCATGCCGGCGTTGTCGCCGCAGGCGCTGAGGGGCGGAAGCGTCAGGTGCACGTGAAGCTTGTCGCAAAGCGCCTGGTAGGCCTCGCGTAGCACCGGATTGGCCGCCACGCCACCGCCCAAGCAGAGTTCGCGGGCGCCGGTTTGCTCGAGCGCCATGCGGGCCTTTTTCACTTGCACATCCACGACAGCTTGCTGGAAGCTAGCGGCAATGTCGGGAATATCAAGCTCGCGCCCTGCGGCGCGCTCTTTGTTGATATAGCTGACGACGGCCGTCTTCAAACCCGACAGCGAGAAGCGCAAATCGCCCGAATGCATCATGGCGCGAGGAAACGGGATGGCCTTCGGGTTGCCTTTAGCTGCACAGCGCGAGATGACCGGGCCGCCCGGGTAGCCTAAACCCAGCGCCTTTGCCACTTTGTCGAACGCCTCGCCCACCGCGTCGTCGATGGTGGCCCCCAGCGTCTCGTAGTCGCCCCAGTCCAACATGTGCACCAACAGCGTGTTGCCGCCCGACACCAGCGACACGATGGCCGGCGGCGCAAAGTCGGGCGAGCCAATCTTGTTGGCGTACAGGTGCCCTTCGAGGTGGTTCACGCCGATAAACGGCAAGTCGGCCCCCCAAGCCGCACCCTTGGCGAAAGCAACGCCCACTACCAGTGCGCCCAGCAAGCCAGGGGCATAGGTGACGCCTACGGCATCGAGATCGGACCACGCGAGGCGCGGTACGCCGAGATTCCTCGCCGCCACGTCGAAGCACTCGTCGCACACGCCGCAGATAGCCTCCACGTGCTTGCGGCTGGCAATCTCGGGCACCACACCGCCGAAGCGCGCGTGGAAGTCGATCTGCGAAGCCACCACGTCGGCAACCAGGTTCCCCGCGCCATCGACGATGGCGGCAGCCGTCTCGTCGCAGGAAGACTCGATGGCCAGGATAAGCGGTCGGGAAAGTGAAGAAGGCACTCTCAGCGAAGCCTCCGCAGCGTCGCACGACGCCGTGCCACCTGCGACCTGATCACCGACAGCTGCGGCCCTTCCTGGCTGGAGAGGCTGAACCTGCAGCTCCATGCCGGCCACATCGTGTCCGGCCAGCGGAAGCGGGCCTTCCATGATAACGGCGTCCTCGCCGTCGGCGTAATAGCGCGGGCGCCTTCCCACGGAATGCAAGCCAACAGCCTCGTAGAGCGCCTGCGCGCCGCTATTGGCCGCACGCACTTCAAGCGAGCACGAGGTTGCGCCCAGATCGCGCGCATCGGCTGCTACGCGGGCCAGCAGCTCGCGTGCGATGCCACGGCGGCGCTGGGAAGGGTCGACGCCCACTTTCAGGATTTGCACCTGCCCGTCGACGACCCAGCCACCTGCGTAACCGGCGAGCGCTTCCCCCTCGTACCCGGCCCACCACACGCGGTCGGCGCGTGGCAACTCATCTGCGATAAGCCGGGCGCTCCATGCATCCTCACTCAGCACCTGCGCGTCAAGCGCCGCCGCCGACGCAACATGCGCAGCATCAAGCGGCTTGTACGTGATGCCGTCGGCCGCGGGACGTGCGTTCAAAACGGCAGTATCGTGCATGCTTGCACGCTGATCGCGGCGTTGCGCCACCTCCTGCACGCCTGCTGCCAGGTTCTTCGGATCGTTCTTCGCCAGGCGGATGCGCTCGTTTTCCTCGGCATCGGACAAGCGGGTGTATACGGGAAGCGCAAACGCCGGATTGTGGCGATGCGCGTCAAGCGGGTCGGCCTCGCCGCCGCGCCAGGCCGCCTGCAACGCCAGCAAAAGCCCACAGCCCGTCGGAGCCCAAAGATGCTCCGGCAGCGTTGCGCCTGCAGGCGCGAACAGTTCGGCATACTTGGCCAGCGCATCTCCGGCAATAAGCAGTTCGCTCCCGTCTGCAGCCAGCTCTTCCGCCGCAAGCTCGGCTTTCAGCACGCGGTCGGCCTCAAGCCGCCGGACACCGCCATCGCCCAGCGCATAGCGCACCGGGTACACTTCTTTGCGCATAGCATCCGCCACCACAGCGAGTGCACCGCGCGCACCCGCAGCATAGGCGTTCCACGCCACGGCATCCAACGACGACACGCCCACCAAAGCAACGCCCAAAGCCGAGGCGATGCCCTTGGCGGTCGCCATGGCGATGCGCACGCCAGTGAACGACCCCGGACCCCGCCCGCACACGACGCAGGCCAGCTGGTCGCGAGCAATACCCGATTCGGTCAAAAGCGCCTCGATGCGCGGCAGAAGCTGGGTATTGGAAACGCGGTGAGCGGAGGCCTCCGCTGAAGCAATCGGATGAACGGTGTGATCATCAGCACACAAGTTGCCGATCCCAATAGCAATAACCTCGTTTGCCGTATCGAAGGCGAGCGCATAGCGCCGACGCCCGTCGAAAGCAGCCGTCGCACGCGACGACCCAAGCTGATCCTGACCCACCTGCGTCACCCTGCCGTTTTCATGAGGCGCGACTTCGAATCCTTCGCCCATACGAACAGCAGCTGACGCGCACGGTCGCCGAACGACTGTGCGCAAACGTGGCGACTACCGTCCTCGTCGACGGTGAAGGATAGCTCCAGATAGCCGCACGGCAACGATTCCGAGAATTTCTCGCCCCATTCGACGAACGAAACACCGTCGCCGTCGATGGTCTCGTAGTAGCCGATATCCTCGAGTTCGTCCGGATCTTCCAGCCGATACAAATCAAAGTGGTACAACGGCAAACTGCCACCCGGGTATTGCAGCAAGATGTTGAAGGTAGGGCTGGTCACTTGGTCGTGTACGCCCAATCCAGCAGCTACCCCTTGCACGAACTGGGTTTTTCCCGCGCCCAGGTCGCCCGAGAGCACAACGACGTCGCCTGCGTGCAGGTAGGGAGCCAGCGTAGAAGCCAACTGCTTCGTCGCCTCCGTGGACGTAGTCTTGCGCATATAGGTAAGTCCGTTTGCCATGCTGTGCATGATACGCCACCTGCGGCTTGGCATCCACTAAACACGTACGGGAAACGAGAATCCTCCATCGGCGACAACCGGCGACAACCTTTCCGGAGACAACCGTCCCTTTTCCTGCGAGCCGCAGACGCAAAGCATTGCGACTCACAAGAGCAGCTGCCCCTAAAATCGAAGCCGCACCTACCGCGTCCCAAACGCCGCTTTGCGGAATACAGCGCACGGCACCCTTCTTTTGTTCTATCATCTTCTCAACCATCTTTCGACCGACAGGAGAGTCCATGTACGAGCAGCGTATCGAAACCGTCATGAAAAACCTCGAACACGTGGGTCTTGCGCAGATGCTGGTGAGCGACCCGCGTTCTGTGCAATATCTGACCGGCGCCTATGTCGAGCCCGACGAGCGCTTCTTGGGGCTGCTGCTTGCGCAGGGGTGTAATCCGGTGCTGTTCATGAACGAGCTGTTCCTCATCCCCGATGATCTGCCGTGCGAGGTGCAGTGGTTCACGGACACGGACAATCCCCTGTCACTGCTGGCAGAGCGCTGCGACGCAAGCGAACCGCTCGGCTGCGACAAGGTGCTTACCGCGCGCTTCCTCATTCCGCTGATGGAAGCCAACGCCGCGAGCAGCTTTGTGCTGGCCTCCGCCGCCGTGGACGATGCCCGCGCGCGCAAGGACCCCGCCGAACGTGCGGCCATGCGCGCCGCCTCGCGCACCAACGATGCAGGCATGGCCCGTTTCCGCGAGCTCGTGCATGCCGGGGTGACCGAAGCCGAAGTGGCAAGCAAGCTGGAGAGCATCTACCAAGAACTGGGAGCGCAAGGGTGCTCGTTCGGACCCATTGTCAGCTTCGGGGCAAACGCCGCCGACCCGCACCACGGGCCCGACAACACGCCCCTGAAGCACGGCGACGTGGTGCTGTTCGACGTGGGATGTCGCCAGGACGACTATTGCGCCGACATGACCCGCACCTTCGTGTTCGGCGAAGCGAGCGACAAGCAACAAGAGGTGCACGAGATCGTACAGCGCGCCAATGCAGCGGCACGTGCGCTCGTAGCCCCCGGCGTGCGTTTCTGCGAGTTGGACGCCGCCGCACGTGCTGTAATCGAGGAGGCCGGGTATGGCGCTTACTTCACGCATCGCCTTGGACACCAGATCGGTCTGAACGTGCACGAACCCGGCGATGTGTCCGCAACCCACGACGAGCCCGTGCAGGCCGGCATGTGCTTCTCCATCGAGCCGGGCATTTATCTGCCGGGCGAGTTCGGCGTGCGCATCGAGGACCTGGTGCTGGTTACCGAAGACGGCTGCGAAGTACTGAACAGCTATCCGCGCGAACTGGAGGTTTTGGGCTAAGGCACCTTCTTCTCGAATAATCTTTCCTACCCATAAAAACGCCGGCCCACCTGCACCTGCCGCTTTTATGCGCCCCGCCTCATCCCCGAGCGCCGGGCGGCGGCTTTCGCGTCATGGATGCGCTTGCAGTCGGGGCAGATGCCGGTCAGCGCGAGAGCACGCGCAGCGTCGGCGTGCTCCTCTTGCGCGAGCAGGGCGTTGGCGTACTCTACTTCCTTGTTGGTGGCGTAATAGCGGCCGCACGAGGCGCATTCGCGCAGGGCGAACAGGCAGCGCTTGGGAGGCTCGGGGTCGTCGGCAAAGTCGGCGCCGGGGATAAGATCCATGGCGCCGGTCGGGCACACCGGGCAACAACGACCACATTGGGTGCAATCGGCCAGGTCCAGCGTCCACACCAGCATACCTTCGTCCTCGTCGATGAAGATGCGGATGGCATTCGTCTCGCAGGCCGCAGCGCAGGCCGCGCAGGCGATGCAGCGGCCGAAGTCGTGGTGGGGCTTGCCTTGCACGTCGGGAGCGGCACCGATGCCGTTGCCGCCAGCAAGACCGCGTGAACGTCCGGCAGCATGGGCTCGGCCGCCGGAAATAGGGTTGGGGACCCGTGGCTTGATCGGACTCACAAGCGCACCTCCTTGCCTGGTTCGCCATCGGCACGGGACCTCTCAGCCTCGGCAGCTTTTCGGGACGAAGCGTCCGCGACGCTTCCTTTGCTCGGGCGGGTCGTGCCCTCGAGCATGCACGTAGTCGACGAAGCGGCTTCTTCGACTACAGCAGCAGACGTTGTCGCAACCTCCTCGGCCTCCAGCAGGTCGTACAACTCGGCTATGCCCTGCATGGCAACCTGGGATTTTTCGAGGGCCTCGGAGCGCCGCGCTCGCGACAAGTGGCGCAGTGCGCTTTCGTCCACCAGCGACAGGGCTTTTGTGGGACAGGCGTCGATGCAGCGCGGGCCATCGGGCGCCTTCGCGCATAGGTCACAGACGACGACTCCGGTGTACGCGCCGGTTTCCTTCTGCCGCAGCAGACCTGCCGAGCGCGCCGACGAGGCGCGGCTGTAGGGGGCCGCCTTCACGTGCGCCGTCGAGGGAGCCGAGGGGTACACCGCCCCGAACGGGCACACGAGCGCGCACAGCAGACAACCCGTGCAGCGTCCCTCGTCCACCTGCAAACGATCACGCTCCTGCACGATAGCCCCTTCGGGACACACGGACAGACACGGGGCGCCTTCGCACTGATGACAGGTCACCGCCGCAGAAACCTCGCGCGTCTTCACCAGCGAGATGCGCGATGCCGGGCGCAGCGCACGCTTGCGGTGCGCCTCGCTGCACGTTACCCGGCAGGCACCGCAGCCGATGCAACGTGCAGGGTCAGATACGACGAAGCGGTTCATACGAACGTTTCCTCATCATCGCCGCCGAGCAACGCCGGGTTCAGCGTCGAGGGCCTGCCGGGCAACGGGGCGCTTGCGCGGGGGGCGCCAGCCTGCGAGCCCCCAGCAGCCTCACCTGCAACCGCCTCGCCACCGTCGATCTCGCCCGCAGCAGCCTCGTCGCCCGCAGCCTCCGCACCGGCATCGCCCGCCGGCAGGTTCTGCCGGTCGGCCTCGGCGGCAAGGTGAGCCTTCAGGTCGCGGTACATCTTCTGCAAATGCTGCTCGGCCCCTGCCTGGTCGGGAATAGCCTCCACCTGACAGGCGCTGTACTTGTCCTCGGGTGTGCCGGATTCGCTGTCGGTGGCATGGATAGTCAGCTCGTTGCACTTCCCCACCCACCATTGGTAGGTCATGTATACGGCACCGTCGTTGATGCGCTCGTCCACGGCCGCACGCGCGATGATCTTGCCGCGGCGCGAGTACACCCACACCAGCTGCTCTTCGTCGATGCCGCGCGCGTCGGCGTCCTGGGGGCTGATGCTCACATAACCAGGCTCGTCGGCCAGCGCGGCCAGCGCTTTGCAGTTGCCGGTCATCGAGCGGCACGAGTAATGGCCCACCTCGCGCACGGTGCACAGCACCAGCGGATAGGCATCATCAGGCTCCTCGGTGGGAGGACGCCACTCGGCCGCACACAGGTGGCCCTTGCCATCCGGCGTGGTGAAGGTTCCGCCCTCGAACAGCTCCGGGGTTCCGTTGTTGTTCGGGTCATCCGCCGCCTCGGCGAAAACGGGCCACTGGGCATAGCCGAGGCCCGCCATCTTCTCGTAGGTAGCTCCGGCGAACTGCGGGCAAAGCGAGCGTACCTCGTTCCAAATCTCTTCCGTGTCGCGATAGGCCATAGGGTAGCCCATGCGCGTCGACAAGTCGGCGAATATCTCCCAGTCGTGGCGGCACTCGCCCTTGGGCGGCAGTGCGGCGGTGGTGCGCTGGAACGAACGGTCGGAGGCGGTGAACACGGCGTCGTGCTCGCCCCACGAAGTGGCAGGCAGCACCACGTCGGCCAGCGCCGTGGTCTGCGTCATGAAGATGTCCTGGCTGATAAGCAGGTCGAGCCCTTCCAGCGTGCGCTGCATCTGGGCCGTATCGGGCTCGGTCTGCAGCGGATCCTCGCCGAAGTTGTAGAACGCGCGGATGGTGCCGTCGGCCACTCCATGTGGCAGGTCGGTAAGCTTCCAGCCCTCTTCGAGCGACAAATGCTCTTCGGGAACACCCCAAGCAGCGGCGAACTTCGCACGCACCGCCGGATCGTCCACGCGCTGATAGCCGGGATAGAGGCTCGGCCACATGCCCATGTCGCACGAACCTTGCACGTTGTTTTGGCCGCGCACGGGGGCCAGGCCGCTGTTCGGCTTGCCGATGTGTCCCGTGATCAGCGCCAGCGCTGCGATAGCGCGCACGGTCTGCACGCCCTGCACCTGCTGCGTCACCCCCATACCCCAACCGATCACGGCCGTTTTCGCCGTGGCATAGCGACGCGCCGCCTGACGGATGACCTCGGGGGGCAGGCCACACGTGGCAGCCACGTCTTCGGGCGCATAGTTCTGCACCACGGCCCACCAGTCGTCAAAGCCCTCGGTATGCTCGTCGATGAAATCCCAGTCGGCCAAGTCCTCGTCGATGACGGTATAGGCTAGGGCGTTCACCAACGCCAGGTTCGAGCCGTTCTCCAGCGGCAGGTACATATCGGCGATGCGGGCTGACTCGATAACGCGCGGGTCGCACACGATCAACTGAGCCCCGCGCTCTTTCGCACGCACGATACGACGCGCCACGATAGGATGGCTCGCCGCCGGGTTGTAGCCAATGAGCAGGATGCAATCCGTGCGCTCCAGCACAGGAATGCTCACGCTCATGGCACCAGAGCCCACGCATTCCATGAGGCCGATGACGCTGGCCGCATGGCAGGTACGAGCGCAGTTGTCGATATTGTTCGTGCCCAAGCAGGCGCGTGTGAACTTCTGCATCACGTAATTGGCCTCGTTGCCAGCCCCGCGCGACGATCCCGTGAGCATGACCGCTTGGGGGCCGTGCTCCTCGATAATGGTCCGCAGGCGGCTGGCGGTGAAATCCAGTGCCTCATCCCAGCTCACGCGCTCAAGCGGTGCGCCCTTCTCGCGGCGGATCATAGGATGGTAGAGGCGCGGCGTGAGTATCTTCGTATCGTTGATGAAATCGTAGCCGTACAGGCCCTTCAGGCACAGCTCACCTTCGTTCGTGACACCGTCCAGCCCTTCGACCTCGATGACCAGGCCGTTTTCTACCACGAGGTTCATCTTGCATCCCGCTCCGCAGTACGGGCATACGGCCATGTGCTTCTCCATGGGGCTTACCTTTCCTCGTCCAGGTCGGCGTTGAGCGTGATGGTTGCAAACGATGCTGCCGCACGGGCAGCAGCCTTGCGCTTCGCTTGTTTGCCGCGCTCCAGCATCTGCGGGTCAATCAGGCGCAGAGCCTTCGTGGGGCAGGCCGCGGCGCAGGCCGGACCGTCTGCATGGTCGATGCACAAGTCGCACTTCACGACCGTGGACACCGTGCTGCGACGCTTTTTGGCACGCGCGCGAACGCGGTCCCGGGCACTGGGCTTGGGCTTGTCGGTTGCTTTAGCGTCGGGAATGCGGGCAGCTTCCTCGCCCGCAGCCTGGGGAGCAGTCGCGGCATCTTCCGCCTTGGGCGAGGGCGCCGGCTCGGGAGGGGCGGGGCGGGTGACGATATCGACCGCACCGTAGGGGCAGGCCAACACGCAGTTGCGGCAGCCGATGCACTTGTCGGGATGCACACCCACGTGCTCGTCATCGACGTAAAGGCAGCCCGTCGGACAGGCATCAGCGCAGGGTGCCTCGGCACAGTGATGGCAGCCCACGGGAGCAGAAATAGTACGCGTTGTGACCAGCGCCAAACGCGGTACCGCCACGTCGTCCGACACGTCGTGGCGCACCAGACAGGCAGCCAGGCATGTTTTGCAGCCGATGCACACGCTGGGATCGGCCATGACGAACTTGCGGCTTACCGGATACGCCCCTAACACGCTAGCGATTCTCCCCTTCGACAGCCCCGCCGGAAGGCGCGGCAAGCAAGCGTTCGGCCGCCTCCACCACATGCGCCATCGTCACCGACGTAGTCACGGTGCCGATACCCCGTGGCACCGGCGTGATAGCCGCCACGACAGGCTCGGCCGCGTCGAAGTCCACGTCACCGCAGAGATTCCCCTCGTCGTCAAAATTGATGCCCACATCCAGCACCGTTTGGCCCGGGCTGAAGTAGTCGGCTCCGAACATACGGGCCCGACCTGTCGCGCAGATAACGATATCAGCAGCACGGCACACACCCGCCAAGTCGTCTGTGCGCGAATGGCACATGGTCACGGTGGCATTCTTCGCCAGCAGCATCATGGACACCGGCTTGCCCACCACCAGGCTGCGCCCTACCACCGCCACATGCTTTCCTTCCAGCGGTACGTCGTAGCAGGCGAGCATTTCCATACAAGCCGCCGCCGTGGCAGGCGGAAAACCCGTCGAACCATCGGTGAACACCGAGGCCAACGAGTCCAGCGTGATGCCGTCGATATCCTTGGACGCAGCGAGCGCCGCACAGGCACGCGCGTCGTCGATATGCGCCGGCAGCGGACGGAACAGCAGGCAGCCATGGATACCCGCATCGTTGCTTGCGGTATGCAGCGCCGCCTCCAGCTCCCCCTGGGAGGCCGCCGCGTCAAGCACGATCGAGCGCACCGCAATGCCCAGCGACTCGGCGCGCTTGCAGGCCGTGCGCTCGTAGGACAAGTCGTCGGGGCGCTCGCCCATGCGCACAAGGGCCAAGGTAGGCTGCACGCCGGCGCTCTTCAACGCCTCGATACGCGGTCCCAGATCGGCGGCGATGCGGTCAACGACACCCTTGCCCAACAACAGATCGGCCATACGGTTTTCAGCTCCTTTAGGAAACAGCAGTTTTCACAAAATCGAACAGCTCGTCGCAACGCTCGCGCGTGCGAGCGGCAAGCAACTCGGCCTCGCCCCGGTAGCGCGCGACCGCCTGGGCATCGTCCATAGAGGCCACGTTGATGAACACGTTCAAACTGGCGCCGTCGGACGCTGCGCGGGCAAACGCCGCCGCCACGCCCGCATCCGAGCGAACCATCTTGCTGCCATGGTGAGCCAAGAAGTCGATCTCGTCCACCGCCGAAGCCGTCGCCCGCATGATCTCCATCGGCACGTCGCACGCCGCATACAACGCTGCCTGCAAGGCCTCGTTTTTGGCAGCCTTCTCCTCGTCGGTATCCTTCGGCATGCGGTACGCCGCCGCCAACGGCTCAAAGGCCCGAGCATCCTCGCCCACCAGTTCGACCAAACGCCCGCGCAGCCCTTCCAGCCGCACGAGCGAATCTTTCACCTGCTCTTCCACGTCGGCGTACGTCTTCTTGCCCACCGTGAAGTTCCCCACCATGGAAGCCGCCGCGCAAGCCAGCGCCCCCACGTAAGCCGAAGCCCCGCCGCCACCCGGTGTCGGAGCGGATCCGGCTAATTCATCAATAAAGGTCGTATCCACGCGAAACTCCCTTCCAAAAACTCTCCATCACCACGTCGCCGAAGCGAAGCAGCTCGCAGGTTAAAAGAGCCCCGAAATCTTCCCTGTCTCGTCAACATCGATACGCTCGGCTGCCGGAACCTTAGGCAACCCCGGCATGGTCATGATGTCGCCCGTCAGCGCCACCACAAAGCCCGCACCTGCCGACACCTTCGCATTGCGCACCGTGATGCGGAAGCCACGCGGCGCACCGAGTTTTGTCTGGTCGTCCGAGAAGCTGTACTGCGTCTTCGCCATGCACACGGGCATACCACCGAAGCCCAGCTTCTCCAGCTTCTGCAACTCGGCCGCAGCCTTCGGCTCGAAGTCCACGCCGTCGGCCCGGTACACGCGCGTCGCAATGGCCTCGATCTTCTGAGCCAGCGACAGATCGTCCTCGTAGGAGAACGCAAAGTCGTTGGGCTCCTCGCACAGGCGCACCACCTCGTCGGCCAGGGCTAGACCACCCTCGCCACCGCGCGCCCACACCTCGGACAGTGCCACGTTCACGCCCAGCTCACGACACTTCTGCTCCACGAGCGCAAGCTCGGCCGGCGTGTCGGTCGGAAACGCGTTGACGGCCACGACGCACGGCAGCTGGTACACCTGCGTGATGTTCTCCACATGCTGCAACAGGTTCGGCAGACCGGCTTCGAGAGCAGCCAGGTTCTCCTCGTTCAGATCGGCTTTCGCCACGCCGCCGTGGTTCTTCAGCGCGCGCACCGTGGCCACTACCACTACCGCGTCGGGCTTGAGCCCCGCCAGGCGGCACTTGATGTCCAGGAACTTCTCCGCACCCAGATCGGCACCGAAACCGGCCTCCGTCACACAGTAGTCGCCCAGAGCCAACGCCATGCGCGTGGCCATGATGGAGTTGCAGCCATGTGCGATGTTGGCGAAGGGGCCGCCGTGCACGAACGCCGGCGTGCCCTCGAGCGTCTGCACCAGGTTCGGCTTGAGCGCGTCTTTCAGCAGCGCAGCCATAGCACCTTGCGCCTTCAGGTCGCCCGCCGTGACGGGTGCATCGTCGCGCGTGTAGCCCACGACGATGCGAGCCAGACGCTCTTTCAAGTCGGTGATGGAAGAGGACAGGCAGAAGATAGCCATAATCTCAGAGGCCACGGTAATGTCAAAGCCGTCTTCGCGGGGGAAGCCGTGGGCTTTGCCGCCCATGCCGTCCACCACGTTGCGCAGCTGGCGATCGTTCATGTCCACGACGCGCTTCCAGGTGATCTTGCGCACGTCGATGCCCAGTTCGTTCCCTTGCTGAATATGGTTGTCCAGCATAGCGGCCAGCAGGTTGTTCGCGGCTCCTATGGCATGGAAATCGCCCGTGAAGTGCAGGTTGATATCCTCCATGGGGATAACCTGGGCGTATCCGCCGCCAGCGGCGCCACCCTTGATACCGAACACGGGCCCGAGCGACGGTTCGCGCAGCGCCACGACCACGTTCTTGCCACGCTGCGCCAGCGCGTCGGACAAGCCTACCGTCGTGGTGGTCTTGCCCTCTCCGGCCGGGGTCGGATTGATGGCCGTAACCAAGATAAGCTTGCCCGGCGTGTGCTCCTCGCGCACAAGCAGGTTGTAGTCGACTTTCGCCTTGTTCGTACCGTACAGCTCCAAATACGTTTCCGGAACGCCCGCCTTCTCGGCGATGACGCCGATATGCTTAGGGGTGGTCGCCTGGGCAATCTCGATGTCGCTCAACACGTCGGGGCCTCTCTTTCCGCAGCCTGGTCTTGTTACCCCAGCATTCTACTGGTTTTGCCTCATACGGGCACGCGCAATCCTCCAAGCGCGCAAGAATGGCAAGTATTCAGCTTTTAAGAAGGTCTGCTAAAAAGAGAAACTTCCCTTCATTTGCTG
>NZ_JAVWUP010000002.1:39210-68820 GCF_036667095.1 Gordonibacter sp.
TTTCTGAGCGCGTATTTGACATCCTTTCTATCTTGAATCATAAAAACATGCAATTTGCCGTCGCCGTAGTCCATTGTCAGGTATTGGTCGCTGAACTTCCTCGAATCCCGATAGTATCTAGGCGAAAGAACCTCCTTGTCCAGCAACTGACCCCGAGAGAATATCAAAGCCTTCGCGTCAAGAAGTAAATCCATAACGGCCATTTCAGATATGCCCTCACAAATGCAGGCAACAGAATCGCCTTGGTCAGGCACGTTCATCTGCGGCCTCTTCCCATAGCTCACGATACAAGCTATCCACAAGTGCCCGATAAGCTTGATAGCTCGGGGCCGAATCGAGAGATCCGCTGAGAATCAAATCACTGCGCTTCTTATCCTTGCGATCCTTGTCGAGAGCGACCGCCGAGAACTTCCGCACTTTGATCTTGGGCGCTTTAGTGAGAAGGTAGATGCCATCGCCACGATCAAACGAATCGAGTATTTCACTATAGTGCGTCGAAAAGAGCAGCGTTGCACCCTTCTTGTTGATCTTGCTGGTAAAGAGATTCATGATATTGATGACGATCGTCTTATTAAGATGGTTCTCTATTTCATCAATTACCACATATCCCCCCACCTCAAAAGCAAGCGCAATATTCGAAAGGCAGCTAATCCCCTTTATAGTGCCAGATGAAAGATAGGTATCGAGATCTCCTAATTCAACCGTCAGGGATTCGGGCTGCTCTTCAAACTTGATTTCAAACACAAGGCGAGGTGCCGATCCTTCGGAAGGCTCTTTTACTTTCAAGTATTCAATAGAGGGATCGAGGTAGCGCACAAAGGGCACTATGAGCTCCAGCGAGACGGTCGATAAGATATTGTAATTCGTCGTGAGGCACATATCTCTTACAGCCCTGTTCGCTTCCGGATAGCGATTCATCACGGACGAGAATATGCTGTCTTCCTTTTTCAGGAAGCCGCTTTGAACGGACTTTCGATCAAGCTGAACATCGTCCTCAGCAAAATCAAAAACATTCTTTTTGTTGGTTTGCGCCGTGATTTTTTTGCTCCAAAGGACCTCATCCTCAAAGAACAGTTCTTTTGTCTCGTCGTTTTTCCGTATCGTCGAAGTCAGTCGATACAGAAGCTTCTTACTTTTCTGGAAATAGTACGTGTCCACTTCCAGTGTTTTATCGAAATAATCTGCCAGCCTTGCATCGTATTTCAAACTATCATTGCCGACAAACGCTTGAAGCAAGGCTGACAGGATATTGAGTACCGTAGTTTTTCCCGTCGCATTGATTCCCGCAAAGGCAATTGAATTGAGTTTACAGACGCTTCCAGCGAGCTGCTCCACCGTATTGTCATCGATTTCGTAGGAATATACGCGCTTTTCGGTTACGAAATCTATATCAAGCGTTCCTCCCTCAAAGTTAGAGAGATTTTTGCACGTCATTTTTAAGGCAACAATATCCATATCCATCTCCCTTCGATAGGTAAGAGTATACTGAATTTGATAGCGTTCACGAGAAAAAATCTCATGAACGCTATCAAATCGTCACTATATTGAATTATTCACCTTTTTCGTAAGATTTTTCTTCACAAACCCTATTATGAAATTGTTGCTCCCTTTTACGCCGCCGAACCTTCCCGGGCCTCGTAGATAAGCCGCAGGCCCTCCAGCGTCAATTCGGGGTTCGTCGTGGTTATAGTGCTGGACAGCTCGGCTACGCGCGGTGCCAAACCACCGGTGGCCACCACCGGAGCCTCATATCCCAGCTGCGCGAAAATGCGACGCACCAGTCCATCCACCCGGTCGGCCTCGCCATACACAATGCCAGCCTGAATGGCCTCCTCGGTGCTGTTGCCAATAGCCGTATGGGGGTCCACCAAATCGATGGCCGCCAGACGCGTCGCACGAGAGAACAACGCCGCAGCCGACGTGTCCACGCCTGGCGCGATAACGCCGCCGATGAACTGCCCTTCGCGATCGATGACCTCGATGTTCGTCGCCGTGCCGAAGTCCACCACCACCACCGGCGCACCGTACAACGCTCGCGCCGCCACCGCATCGGCCACGCGGTCGGCGCCGATCTCGGCCGGATTGGCATACGTCGTGGGGAACAGCTCGGCGGCCGATATGGCCGTGCACACCAAAGCCTCGTGTCCCAGCATGCGGTGCAGCGCTGCACACCACGCCTGTGTCAATTGCGGCACCACCGATGCCAATGCTGCACCGCGCACCTGCTCGGGGACGATACCCTCGGAAACCAACAGCGGCGATACCTTTACCCGCAATTCATCGCAGGTATGGCTCTTGTTCGTAGCCACGCGCCACATATGCCGCAGCGTCGAGCCCTCGTACACGCCGACAACGGTCTGGGTGTTCCCCACATCGATAGCAAGTAACATATTCTTGACAAACCCCCTCAAAAGCAGGCGAAACGGACAAAACCGGATATAGTTGCGGATGATCATTATATCAAGCGGCAGACGGTTCCCTTTCAAAAGACTGCACGCGCTAAAGAAAGGTATCACATGAACGATACACCGAACCGCATCCTCGTCGTCGATGACGAACCCTCCATCACCGAATTCGTCAGCTACGCCCTTAAAAAAGAGGGTTTCTACACCGATGTAGTTGACAATGGCGAAGATGCCTTGGCCCTCGCAACGAAAAACACCTACGACTTGTTCGTACTGGATATCATGCTGCCGGGCATGGACGGCTACGAGCTGTGCCGCCGCCTGCGCGCCAAGACCACCGCACCCGTGCTGTTCCTGTCAGCACGCGACACCGAGCTAGACAAGGTCGTGGGCCTAGAAATCGGCGGGGACGACTACCTGGCAAAGCCCTTCGGCGTCCGCGAGCTCATCGCCCGCGTGCGCGCCTTGTTGCGTCGCGGCTCGGGCGGCGACTTCCCCGGGGCGAGCCACGCCATCTCGGCCGGCGGCATCACGCTGGACGAAGATGCCCATACCGCCTCGGGCGAGCATGGCAAGATCGACCTGACCCCGCGCGAATTCGAGCTGCTTGCCAGCCTGATGAAGAGCGCCGGCAAGGTCGTCTCACGCGAAGATCTGCTGCGCGATGCGTGGGGTTGGGAATACTTGACGGAGACTAAGACCGTCGACACCCATATCAAGCGACTACGTGATAAAATCGAAGGTGCTGGATACGATCCAGGCCTGGTTGAGACGGTTCGC
Organism: Gordonibacter sp.; assembly: GCF_036667095.1. Lineage (NCBI taxonomy): Bacteria > Bacillati > Actinomycetota > Coriobacteriia > Eggerthellales > Eggerthellaceae > Gordonibacter > Gordonibacter sp. The sequence continues at coordinate 42,396 of NZ_JAVWUP010000002.1, forward strand.
GGATACGGATACAGGTTCAAACAATAAAAAGGCTGCAGACATACTTCTCCCTGCTAGCGACCTTGCTTATGCTGCTAGCAGGGACCCTTATCCTACTCATTTGCTTTTTCGCCTTCGGAACCCCACCGAAGGCGTTTCTGCTTCTTGTTCCCATGGGCTTGGTCACCTTCATACTCAGCCTGATCATCGGCCATTTTCTCGCAGAGCCGTTGCATATGCTGGTACGGAAGACCGAGGTCGTTCGCGCAGGGGGCGAGGCGACGTTCTCCCCCGACGGACGACTCTATGAAGCCGATAAGCTCTCGCGTACTCTGGGGCTGCTGGTAGACAAAACGAAATCGCAGCAGCGCGACCTGGCCCTGAAAGAGAGCCGTCAGGCCGAGTTCGTTAGCGACGTAGCTCACGAGTTGCGCACGCCGCTGACCGCTATTCGCGGCAACGCAGAAATGCTGGAAGACCCCGATCTGCCGCCCGAGCTGCACGAGAAGTTCTGCTCTATCATCATTACCGAGAGCGAGCGCTTGTGCCGTCTGACAAACGACCTGCTCACACTCCATCGCATCGAGGGCGGTGCCTTGCCGTTGGAGCTGCAGCGCGTGAACCTGAATCATTTGGCGCACAACGTGCTCGACGCGCTAGAACCCATCCTGCGCGACAGGGATGCAAACGCCTGCATCGTGGGCGAAGCCCCCGATGTGCTCGGCAGCCCCGATCGCCTCAAACAGGCGATAACCAACCTCGTAGAGAACGCCAGCCGCTTCATCGAGCCGGGCGGGCATGTGACCGTCGAGCTGTTCGGCCTGCGCGGCAACTCGATCTTGGCCGTAAAGGACGACGGCCCTGGCTTCGGTGACATAGACCCGAAACTGCTGTTCGACCGGTTCTACCGTACCGACGCCTCGCGCAGCCGCGGCACAGGCGGAACCGGGCTGGGCCTGGCTATCGTGAAATCGGTCGTCGATGCCCACGACGGCACGGTCGAAGCCATCAACCTGCCCGACGGCGGCGCATGCTTCATCATAGCGCTGCCCTCCATCGCCGCAAACCCCGCTCATTGACGCTCGTCCGTTGCCACCAAGCTCGACAGACAACGCCCTGCACGCACTTGCCTACTGGCGCAGATCAAACGGCTTTTGCCGCCGCCCCCAAACGGCCAGCGCCGAACCGTGGAAGCCGTCGCTTCAGCAGCCTCTGCGCCCGCCTAGGTAGGAAACGAGTTTTTGCCAAGCGGCCTTGGTCGTCTCGAAATCCCGGTAATGCTTCTCGACGTTTCCGCTGTACTTGTCGAGTTCGTCCGCTATCTTCATGAACTTCGGGTTGTCGAAGTACCGGCACAACAACGGGAGCGTCTTTTCCAGCCCCCGTTTCATGGAGGCGACGGACTCCTCGTACCCATCGCGCTGGGTTATGTAGAGCAGCAGCGGCTTGTAGCGAACCCAGCCCAGGCAAGCCGCGTAAAACCGCGCGTTCACCTTCTTGGAGCCGGCGGTTATGGGGTGGAGCCTTTGGGGCAGCACCCCTTTCAACAGACTGGCGTAGGCAGAAAATCCGTCGTGGAACGTGTAGCAGGGAACGCGCAGAACGGTGTTGTCGGCAAGACAGGTGCTGAGGAACGTGTCCTCGCCGCGTGCCGAAGGCGGGTTGTAAAAAGGGTTCAAGGCCCCCAAGTCCTGCAAATTGATGCAAAGGTTCGAACCCGTGATGAATTTCGTGTTGCCCGACTGCGGAACCTCTACGGCCGGACCGGACAGCACCTCGGGGTCGGCATACGTTATGCCACCGGTTTGCATCAAGGTTCGCAGATCTTCCCAATTGACGACATCGTTGCTGAGAGCTTCGATGAACACGCGGAAATCCTGCTCGGGGAGCGACTCGTCAAAGCCGATGCTGGGGATGGTGGAAATGTAGCCGCAATGGTGGCCGCAGGTGATGTGGGCCTGGTCGATCGAGGCGAGGTGCGTGGACAAGATTTCCTGCCCCGTCCAACTTTCTGCTCCGTTTTCCTTCTGCACCGCAAGGGGATATTCGTCGTCGTCCAAAAACATGATGGCATCCATGCCCTGCTTGGCGGCGCTGTACAGGATGGCGTTGCGTTTCCCCGCATACCCTTTCTCGAAGAAGAGCGCCGCCTCGTGCTCGGAAAGGATGCCTTCCTTGCGCAGGGCGAGCGACTCCGCCTGTATCGTGGCCCGGTTGATGAAATGGATGCTGCTCAGCATTTCGCTCAGCTCTATGCTGATGTCGGTGTAGTCTTTGTCCTGGGTGTTGTTGTATTCCAGGTCGTAAGCCACAAACAAGCTCAATTCGACCGAATCCCTCACTGAGAGGATCTTGTCGCCCCAACTGTTCAAGTATGTTGCGAGAACATGGCGAAAGCTCTTGCGCCCCGTGATGAACCCGATGCCGATCTTGCGGATATCTTCCTTCATTCGCTTCCTCTCCGCCCGTAGGCTACGTTGAAACGAATGAACCCTCGATGGTTCGGCGTTCTGAAGATAAAGGGTCGAGCCGCCTAACGATATTCAGTTTTACGAACCCCCACTATACCACGGCAATGTGAAACAGCTGAATCTGCCGCTTGCGGCCGCCTTCCTACGCACTGAGCATACGGTATTTTCCAAGCTTCTCAGCCCTTATCTCTTCGAACTCGAACCCTTGGCAGGTGCACACGGTGCAGAATGCGGGACGGTGATGCCCTCTGTTTTATCCATGCTTCGCCCTCCTTTGTCCTTGTTCGAATAGTACTAGGACGAGCATGCCTCCTCACCGTCTGGCGCGAATCGGCGGCGCAACGTGAATCGGGGCGTCGCGCATCGAATTATGGGATTGATGAGGTGCGAAAGAGGGCATACTACTCTCGTCAGTATGCCGGAAAGCCCGAACCGCTGCCCGCGTTTATGCTATCGTAGGCAACAGAGCCAAAAGGAATCCGACAGGAAGGGTATCCCATGATCAAAGGTGTGGCGTTCGACGCATACGGCACCTTGTTCGACGTGTATTCCGTACTCCAGAAATGCGAAGAAGCCTATCCTGGCAGTGGCGGCAAGATCAGCCAGCTGTGGCGGCAAAAGCAGCTGGAATACTCGTGGCTCCGCACGCTTATGGGTCGCTACGAGACCTTCTGGCACATCACCGAAGACGCCTTGCGCTTCACCCTCGATACCCTGGGACTGGATTACGACGCAAGCCGGATCGACGATATCCTGAAAGCCTACTTCGAGTTGGATACTTACCCCGACGTTTTGGAGGCGTTGGAACTGCTCCGCCCCCGTCCGGCCGTCATCCTCACAAACGGCAACGTGTCTATGCTGGACCAGCTGGTTGCCAACAGCAGCCTGGACGGGCACCTGGACGGCATCCTCAGCGCCGACACGGTGAAGCTGTTCAAGCCACGACCGGAAGTCTATCAACTGGCCGTAAGCCATCTGGCGCTGGCGCCCCACGAGATCCTGTTCGTCTCTTCTAATTCATGGGACGTGACCGGAGCAAAGTCGTTCGGGTTCACCGTCGGGTGGATCAACCGCCAAAACCAGCCTGTCGAGCACCTGGATGCCCCGCCCGACTACACCGTTTCAAGCCTCCTCGAACTTGCGCAGGCCATAGAGGCAGAAGACGGGCATTCTCCCGAAAGAAGCTAGGGGGCAGGGCGGGCGCATCAATCCGGCGTGATTATCCCGAAACGCTCGCAGAACTCGGAAACGGGCAAGGGCCGCGAGAAGGCGTACCCTTGCCCGACCGTACAACCCAGTTCGTGCAGCATCGTCGCCTGCTCCTTGGTTTCAACACCCTCGCAAACCATGTCGAGACCCAGATCGGCAGCTATGTCCACCACGCCCTTCAACACGGAGCGGGAACGCTCTTCCTCGGAGCTTTCCGAAAGGAAGACGCGGTCTATCTTCAGGATGTCGATGGGAAGCTTGCGCAGCAGGTTCAACGACGAATAGCCGGTGCCGAAGTCGTCCATAGCCAAGCGGAACCCCTTCTCCTTGAGCACCGAAAGCTTTCTTATAACCGCATCCTCATCCATGACAAAAGCGCTCTCGGTTGCTTCGATCTCGATGCAGCCGTGCGGCACACCGACACTGTCCACAATATGGAGCAGCTGGTCGACAAAACCGTCGCACAGCACCGTCACCCGCGAGAAGTTGACTGACACGATCAAAGGCTCGTCGCTTTCGACCGGAAAAAGCGGGTAGATCCGACAAAGGTGCTCAAGCATGTAGAAGTCGAGCCGGATGACGAATCCGTTCCTCTCGAACACCGGGATGAAAGAGTCGGGAAGCAAGAAACCCAACTCGGAGGAATTCCACCGGCAGAGTGCTTCAGCTCCGACAACCGCCCCATCCACAAGGTTGTTCTTCGGCTGCAGGTACAGCAGGAACTCGCCTTTCCCGAGCGCCCGTTCCATACACTGCTCGATACGGCCCCGTAACTCGACGACAGCACGGAACGCTTCGTCGTAGCGCGCAACGGCAGAGTCGCCTGTCGATTCTTTTAGCACGGCGATCGCATTGCTGATGGCCGCAGACACCCCCGCACTCGAATGATCCACCGAGCTGACACCGCATCCAAGCGAGAGAACGTTGGTAAAATGCAGCTCGGGATCGATGCGAAGCTTTTCCTCAACGCTCTCGCAGAGTCGTTCGACGCGATACGGATCGTCGCGCAGCAACAACAGAAAATGGTCCGCATTTGCATGGGCAGCAACCTCGTCGTGATGACACTGCTCATCGAGCATCCGAGCCAACGCACGAAGAAGCTGGCTGCCGGCTTCGTAACCGTAAGCTTCGTTGATGTAGCGAAAGTTCGATACGTTCGTATAGGCAACGACATAGGTGTCGCTTGGCGCGTTCGAGACGATCCGACTTGCCTGGTCTTCGAAGGCGATCGCGTTCTTCCGCTTCGTTACCGGATCGAGATAATAGGCGGCTTTGAGCTTTGCCATACGGTCGTTGCGCATGAACAGCATGACGAGGGCCGCGAGCAGGAAGATCGCAGTACAGAGGGCACCCATGCGAAAGACATCGTGGTCGGCTCGCGTCTGGGCCGCCAGCACCATGGCATCAGCCAGTTCGAAATGTGTCTCGCTGAGATCGAACAAATGCTCGCGAGATCCCTCCCCACGCTCGAGGGCGTCGATTTCGTCAAGGATGAGCTCCCATTGATGTTCTACCGCGTCGAGTTTTTCAATGAAGGCGACCGTTTCGGGCTTTTGGTATATGCGCGCCTCTTCTACGGCTCGGAGCTGCACCAGCAACATGCCCACACGCTTCTCGGTTCCTCCGGCGGGATGCCCGGCAAGTTCCATCTTCACCACACGCTGCGTGCCTCCGCGAACGGATCCCGCGTCGTTGATGATGCCTGCATACCCTTGCACCTGCAGCAGCAACATGACGAACAAGATCGCCCCTAGCGTCCATAAAGCGACGGCGACAACGATCTTGCCGAATCTTTTCCTCTTCATTCAAACCCCTTTTTGGCGCATTGCCGAAAGGTCAACCCCGTACACCATACTAGCAACCAACAGGCCTTTCTCCAAATTATTACTGACTGAAATCACAAACACTCCGGTTGCTTTCGAGTCCTCTTGTTTGCCCTCGAGCCTGTTTACTGCATCAATGCGCATCCGCCCCAGTCGAGCCGACGTTCGTGTGACGTGGCGCTACGCTGGCAGTAGCACTCTCGTCCATACACCCTCCCCCGAGCGATTTACCCCTACAAGAACGATCAGCCGCGTCGGTATCAACCCGTGGGTGGACTGCTTTCGCTCGTCCAAGTCTACATCATTTACTCCAACACGCAACCGCATATTGCCTGCTCCGGAAACGACAGCCGCGAGCAGTATGGCAAGGCGAGAGAAGGGTATGGCTGCTGCGCTCTGGGGAACATGCTGCGTCATCAGCCTCATGGTAGACCCCCTCGGCGCTTGGCTCACCGTGAAGCTGTTCTGTCTTCCCTCGGCTGTACCTGCACCGGAGAAGTAAAGCTGCTTCGTGCATTTTTTACCGCATGTTCGTTTTTTGGCCGGCCCGCGCGTATAATTGATTTAGTTTGATTATCGAAGTATTTAGCAGCACGGCACCCGTATGCCGCAGAGCTCTCTCAGCGATGCGCCCTATGCGCGAGCGGCCGGCAGGAACGGAGAGCACCGTGGGCAGTGCATTGGTAGGGTTCGGGAAGGCTGTTCCCGCGCTTGTTGTGGCAAACGAAACGCTTGAAACACTGGTAGACACGAGCGACGAGTGGATCGTCACCCGCACCGGCATTCAAAGCCGGCACGTGGCCATCGAGGAAACGAATGCCGATTTGGCCGAGGCGGCCGCACGCGATGCCCTCGGCTGGACGAACGGCGGGTTTTCCGAGCGCCGCTTCGACGCAAGCGAGATCGACCTCGTCGTATTCGCGACCATCACACCCGACACCGTATGCCCCTCGATGGCTGGCCTGCTGCGTCGCCGCCTAGGCCTCGAAAACGCCATCGCCTTCGACGTGAATGCTGCTTGCACGGGCTTTGTGTACGGCACGACCATCGCCGAGAGCATGATGGCCGCTTGCGCCCCTACGAGTGCCGGGGCCGCCGGGCGCAACCCTATCCGCCGGGCCCTTGTCATCGGTGCCGAGCGCCTTACCCGCCTGACAAACTGGGCCGACCGCAATACCTGCGTCCTGTTCGGAGACGGCGCCGGAGCTGCGGTGCTGGAGTGGGACGAGACACGTCCCGGCATCATGGGCAGCTTCATCGTGAACCAGGACGACTTTGCCAACGCTCTTTCGAGCCCTGCCGCCTACGATGCGCCGCAGCCGTTCAACGCAGACGGAACTCTCAAGGAAGTGCCAGCCCTCTTCGGCGCCGCAGAGCAGGGCATCGATGACGAGCTAGGCGTAGCCGAGCTCGTCGAAGCGGGACGTCCGCGCCAAGTGCTGTACATGGACGGCCCCAAGGTATTCAAGTTCGCCGCAGAAGCCATGACCGAAGCCGTGAACCAAGTGCTGAGCCGCGCGAATCTCTCGCTCGACGATATTGCCTGCATCATTCCCCACCAGGCAAACGAGCGCATTATCAAATACGCTGCCAAAAAACTGAACCGTCCGATGGATTTCTTCCAGCTGTCCATTGCCCATACCGGGAACACTTCCGCCGCAAGCGTGCCCATGGCGCTCTGCGACGCATACGCAAACGGGCGCATCAACCGGGGCGACAAGATAATCCTCGTGGCCTTCGGCGGCGGCTTTACCTCGGGTGCCGTGCTGTACGAAGCATAGAGACGCAGAGATAAGGGAGGCATGCCTCAAGACTTTTCTGTCGGCATGCCTCTCTTCGACGCAAGCAGCACCGGCTCGCTTCCCCTATCGCTTCCCCTATCGCTTCCCCTATCGCTTCCCCTATCGCTTCCCCTATCGCTTACTAGGCAGCGCCCTGCGCACAGCCCGCGCCGTAAGCACGCCTGCCACAAGCTTGAGCGCATCCACGACCAAAAAAGGTGCCACGGCAATAGCGAACGCCGCCGCAGGGTCGAGCGACGCCACCACCATAAGCTGCCCCCATCCGCATACATACGTTACCGCCAAGAACAGGAACCCTGCGATCAGGTCGAAAACCAGGCCCTTCCCGTCTGCCTTGCCTTCAGCGGAAGCCTGCCTGCGCGCGTGAACTATCTGCAAAAATGCCAGGGCCGCCACCGCACCGAGCAGGAAGCCCCAGAGAAATCCGCCGGTCGGCCCCGCCAGCACGCCGATGCCGCCGCGCATGGACGAGAACACCGGCAGCCCGATAGCCCCCAGCACAAGGTACCCGCCAAGCGCCGCAAGGCACTGGCGCGGCGTCAGCACCAAGAGCACGAACACCATGACGAAGGTCTGCAAGGTAAAGGGGACCGGGCCCAACGGAACCGACACCCATGCTGAAACCGCCATGAGCGCAATCGACAGACCCACGAACGCAATCGAACGCGTTCGGCCCTGCACCATGCCCTGAGCCTGCTTCGCCTGCTGCATACACAACCCTCTTCCTCTCGCCGTAAGGCAATGTGCCTTTTTTGTCGGCGACCAGCCTAACGCACTGCGTCGGTCGGCGTCGACCGAGAAACTGTCGGAGGGTGACAATCGCAAGGCATCCCAGGGGCCTTGCGATAAGCAAGCGCTAGAACTTAGACGTAATCTCGCCGCTTTCCAGCCTTTTCAGGCGACGCATTTCAAGCGCAATGAACACCACCGTCAAAAAGATCGCCAGGAAGTCCGACACGGGAGCGGCGAAATACAGCGCATCCAAACCGGTGTACTGGGGCATAAGATGCGGCAGCATTTCAGGCAGCACGAACAGCAGCGGCACCAGGAACAGGATCTGGCGCGTGAGCGACAAGACGATAGACTTCAAAGGCTGGCCGGTTGCTTGGAAGTAGTTGGCACCCACAATCTGAAAACCAATGAACGGCAACATGAACAGCTGCACCTTCAGCGCGAACACGGTGAAGTCCACCAATCCGTTATGCGTGATACCGAACACGTTCACGATAGCCTCGGGGAACAGATGCACCACCGCCCACATCACTATACCCAGCACCGTAGCGCCGCCAATGCCGTACCACAGCGTATGGCGCACGCGGCCGATAAGCTTCGCGCCGTAGTTGAAGCCCAGCAGCGGTTGGATGGCGATAGACACGCCAATGAGCGGCAATACCGTAAACATGGACACGCGCTGCACCACGCCGATGGATGCAAGGGCGTCATCGGCTCCAATGGCGCTCACAGCACCGTACCTCACCAGCAAGCTGTTCAGAACGAAGCTGACCACCGCCATACCTGCCTGCACCACAAAGCTGGCCGCACCGAGCGACACGATGGTCCCGATAACCTTCAGATGCGGAACCATGTAGCGGAAGTGCAGTTTCAGCGGCACGTTCTTCGTGAAGACGAAGTACCATACCACCGCCACACACGACATTGCCTGCCCCAACACGGTAGCCAAGGCACTGCCCTCGACGCCCCAGCCGAACCGAATAACGAACAGGTAGTTGAACAGCGTGCAGAACACCGCGCCGATCAGCATCGTAACCAGTGCCCGGTTCGGAGCGCCTGCCGTACGAATGAAGTTGTTCACACCCATGCCTATGCACTGGAACACGAAGCCGAAGCAGATAATCTGCAAGAACGACTTGGCATAAGGGCGCACATCGTCGGTAGCGCTGGAGAGCGTAAGCAAGCCGTCGATGACGACGGGGTTGGCCGCCGCAAGCGCGATAACTACCGAAACTGCCAGACTGAGAAACACTGTGTTGCCTAGGCTAATCTCGGCATCGACGCGGCGGCCCTCGCCCAAACGCAGTGCGGCCAGCGCGTTGCCGCCGTTGCCGATAAGCATGGCAATAGCCAGGAACACGATCATGGTGGGGTTGGCCACCGTGGCGGCCGAAAGGCCGATCTCACCCATGGCCTGGCCCAAGAAGATGGAGTCGATAACGTTGTAGGCACCGTTCACCAACATGCCCAAAATAGCAGGAACGGCAAACTCGGTGATAAGCAGGGGGATAGAAGCGGTACCCATGCGGCTTACTTTGTTGTCGCGCCCGGGATTCTTGGGGTCTTGCCCGAGCGGTGCACCCGTGCTGTCTTCGTTGAGATCAAGAGGGAGCTTTACGTTTGCTGCGGCTGCTGACATAGCTTCGATGCTGCCTTTCTCATTTTTTGGGTAACAAGATATTTTACCTACTTACTCAAAATTAAAGGAACATGAGCGTGTTAGTTCACAAAGCAACCACAGACCATCGCCGCCAACGGCAGCGTGAAGAAAGCGGGAAGCACCGCCCTGCCCGATCGCTAGCGTACGTGCGCCTCACCGGAGGAAACCGGCACAAAAGCACCGTTTGAAGTTTCGAGCACCAGACGACCTTGCTGGTCGATGCCCGACACCGTGCCTTCCGCCATGAGGTTGCCAAGCTGGTCTACCATGCCTACGAAACGACCTGATAGGAAGGAGCAGCTCTCGTACTCTTGTTGGAAAGGCATGAATCCTTCAGTGCACCAGAGGACATAGACGGATTCAAGGGCCTGCAAAACAGCTGCGGCAACCTTGTCGATCGAGTCGGTATATCCCCGTTCAGAAAGGGATATAAGGGTGTTTTCCCCCACCACCTCCCGAGTAAGGGAAGAGCTTTGCACGTTCACGCCAATGCCGACGCATATGCCACCAGCATGCGCTTCCAAGGAGATGCCGCACAGCTTGCGATACGTGCTGCGCAGGGAAGGAGCCGAAAGGGTGCAGCGAGCACCTTCCCTGCTTGCTCGAGGTGTTGCGTCGAAGGGACGATCGCCGCATCCCCCTCCCGCTTGAGGCGATGGTGCCGCCAGGGGAACTACTAGGTCGTTGGGCCATTTGATAAGCACCTTATCGGGATGGTCCAGACCTTCGAGCGACGTAAGGGCACGGCGCACGGCCACCGATACCGCAAGGCTGAGCGTAGGTAGCCGGGCGGGCACCACGCAAGGCCGCAGCAGCAGCGACAGGTACATGCCGCCCTCGGGGCTAGCCCACGTGCGACCATGGCGGCCGTAACCGCCGGTTTGCCGCCGCGCAAGCACGGCAAGGCCTTCGGGTTCGCCGGCTTCGAGGGCACGCTTGACCTCATCGTTGGTGGAAGTGGTTTCGTCCAGAGTCATCAGGCGAAAAGGCGATGCGGCACCCGATCGCTCCCCGTCCTCCTCCAAGCACCCGCTCACAGCTTGAACGCTTTGCCTACCGTTACGGCCTCGCCTGTCACCGGCACGTCATTGGCCAGCACATGGCCGGGCAGCAATTCCATAAGCGGCTTCACCACGAAATCCCGCTCAAGAGCACGGGGATGCGGCAGGGTAAGCAGGTCGTTGTCGGTCACGTACAGCTGGTAGTCGATGATATCCAGATCGCAGGTACGCGGGCCGTTCTCGATCTCGCGCACGCGGCCTAAGCTGTTCTCGATGGCCTGCAAGTATTTCAGCAGCTCTTTGGGCGCGAGGCCCGTACGCATAAGGATCACGGCGTTCACGAACACGTCCTGATCCAAGTAGTAGGCAGGCTCGCTTTCGTAGAAGCTGGAAATGTCGATGATCTGGGAATCGGGCAGCGAGCACAGTTCGGTAATCGCCTGGTTCAGCAACGCTATCTTGCCCTCGCGCTCTTCGCCCGGGTGGGCCACCAGCGCCACGTTGCAGCCCAAGCCCAGCACCGCATAGGGACGCAGGTCTTTGAGCGCCTTGACCGTCTCCCCCACGTTATGCGCACGCACGATGCTCGCACCGAGCTCGCATGCCATCAGCGCTTCGGCAGCAGATACCTGGTCACGGTCGCGTGGTTCGTCGATCTTGTAGGCGTAGCCGAGGTAGCTTTTGCGAGACAACGCCGCCATCACCGGGTATCCCAAGCGTGCGAACTCCTGGAAGTTGCGCACCAGCTCGATGGTCTGTTGAGCCGTCTTGCCGAAACCGGGGCCAGGATCGACGCAGATACGCTCGCGAGCAATACCGGCCGTCTCCAATGCCGCAGCACGGTCGCGCAAGTAGTCGCGCACCTCGCCGACTACGTCGGCATAGACAGGATCGTCCTGCATCGTAGACGGGTCGCCCTGCATATGCATGACCACCAGACCCACGTCGCTCGCGCGCGCCACGTCTACCATAGCCGCGTCGCAAAACCCCGATACGTCGTTGATGACGGAGGCGCCCGCCTCCACCGCAGCGCGCGCCACCGAAGCATGGCGCGTGTCTATGCTCACGCACATGCCCCGCTTGGACAGGGCCTCGACCACCGGGATCGTACGGGCCAGCTCTTCTTCAACAGTGACGGCTGCTGCACCCGGACGGGTAGATTCGCCTCCCACGTCGATAAGGGCCGCGCCCTCTTCCACCATGCGCTCAGCATGGACAAGAGCGGCTTCGAAGCCCTCGTGCTCGCCCCCATCGGAGAACGAGTCGGGCGTTACATTCAAGATGCCCATGACCACGGGCATCTTGGTATCAAACTCATGCGTTGCGCAGCGCCAGATCATTTATTCTCTCCGTCGCCCTTCGCCTCGTCGCCCTCGGCCGCCTCGCGGTACGGCGGGTTCGGATCTTGGTCGCCCGGCTCCACCGACTCGTCGCGCCAATTCACATCCGCAAGCTTCTCGTCACGGGCGCGGGCATCGGCCTCTTCCTGCTCCTTGCGCGCGTTGATCTCGTCCTCACGCTTCAGATAGTCGTCCCATTCGTTGTCCAGCAGTGCCTGGCACGCTTCGCCCTCAACGGTCTCGCGCTCTAGCAGCACGCTGGCCATAAGATCCATCTGCTCGCGGTGCGTCATCAGTATCTCATGGGCGCGGTCGTGCGCGTCCTTCATGATGCACGCTACTTCGGCGTCGATGCGGCGCGCCGTCTCCTCGGAGTAGTCCTGCGTATTACCGTAGTCGCGACCCAAGAACACTTCGTGGTTCGGCTGACCAAACACCTGCGTGCCCAGCTCGGCACTCATGCCATACTGCGTAACGATGGCGCGGGCCATCTTCGTGGCACGCTCCAAATCGTTGCTGGCGCCGGTAGTAATATCGTCACAGTAGATCTCTTCAGCCACACGGCCGCCCATAAACACCGCCAAGTCGTCGCGCATTTCGCCGAGCGAGTTCAGAACCTTGTCCTCCTTGGGAATGGACAGGGTGTAGCCCAAGGCACGTCCACGCGAGATGATCGAGATCTTGTGCACCGGATCGGCATGCGACAGCAGGTGGCCCACCAAAGCGTGCCCGCTTTCGTGATAAGCGATGGTATGCTTCGTCTTCTCATCCAGCACGCGGCCCTTGCGCTCCGGACCGGCGATGACGCGCTCCATCGACTCGGACACTTCGCGCTGCGTGATGATCTTCTTATTGCGGCGGGCCGTAAGCAGCGCCGATTCGTTCAGAAGGTTAGCCAAGTCGGCGCCGGTGAAGCCCGGCGTGAGCTTGGCGATCTTCGGCAGGTCTACGTCGCTACCCAGGGGCTTGTCCTTCGAGTGCACCTGCAGGATTCTCTCGCGGCCCTTCACGTCCGGCGCATCTACCACAATCTGGCGGTCGAAACGGCCGGGACGCAGCAACGCGGGATCAAGCACGTCGGCACGGTTGGTCGCGGCAACGAGCACGACCGAATCGTTGCTCTCAAAGCCGTCCATCTCCACGAGCAGCTGGTTGAGCGTCTGCTCGCGCTCGTCATGGCCGCCGCCCAAACCAGTACCGCGCTGACGGCCCACGGCGTCAATCTCATCGATGAAGATGATGGCGGGAGCCGCGTCCTTAGCCTGCTGGAACAGGTCGCGCACGCGGGACGCACCCACGCCCACGAACATCTCCACGAAGTCGGAGCCGGAAATGCTGAAGAACGGCACGCCTGCCTCGCCGGCAACCGCACGAGCCAGCAGCGTCTTGCCGGTACCCGGAGGGCCCACCAACAGGCAGCCGCGCGGGATCTTTGCACCCATCGACTGGTACTTGGCGGGATTGGCCAAGAAGTCCTTGATCTCCGTCATCTCCTCGACAGCTTCGTCGACACCCGCCACGTCGGAGAACTTCACATCGGGACGCTCTTCGCTGGTCTTCTTCGTCTTGGCCTTGCCGAAGCTCATCTGCGAGTTGTTCGCCTTCTGCATCTGCGAGAAGAAGAAGAACAGCAGCGCGCCGATGACGATGATGGGCAGCAGCGTGCCCAGAATGTCCCAAAGCGCCGAGGGCAGCTGTATCTGGTAGGGGATGTTCGGATGCGCAGCCATAAGCTGGCCGAGCGAATCCTGGCCCACATAGGTGGACGTGAAGTTATGCTCGGTGCCCAACGTGGCTGCCGCAACATCGGACGTGCCAACGCCGCCGAGCGCCTTGCCGGTATCGGGGTTCTTGATGGTGGCCATGCGCGCGTTGAGCGCCTGGAACGCCTCGTTAAACGCATCGGCTGCCGTAGAGCCCGCCGTGACAGCTGGGAAGTACGTACCCGTTACCGTATGTCCGCCGGCATCGTAGACAACCTTCGTCACGCGATCCTGCTCGACGGCCTGCGTGAACTCAGACGTGATAAGGGTGTCGGTCTGCGTCGTGTTCGTCATGTTCATGAATTGCTGGCCCACGAAGAAGGCCACTAGCATGAACAGCAGCACGGAGATGATAGTCGTGCGCGGACTGGGCTGCTGAAACTGCGACTGCTTGTTCTGCTGAGGTTTGTTTTGCTGTGCCATAAGGTCTTACTTTCCTTCTCGTCCGGTCAGCTGCCGTCGCGCCCCTTGCCGGTTTGCACCCGCAATGCGCCCGACCTGCCGCCGCATGTCTCGCCCCGCAGTACGGGCCGGCACCGAGGCGGTGCGGCCAGCCCGGAGGCTCATCGTCAGTGGTAGATCTCCGGCTTCAAGATGCCGATACAGGGCAGGTTGCGGTAGCGCTCCGCATAATCCAGCCCGTAACCGACGATAAACTCGTCGGGGCACTCGAAACCGACGTATTTGCAATCGATCTTCGCCTGCGCGCGCGTCTTCTTCCTCAGAAGCGTCGCCACTTCGATGGAAGCAGGATGGCGCGACGACAGGTTCTTCAACAGGTACTTCAGGGTAAGGCCCGAATCGAGAATATCCTCAGCCACGATAACGTGGCGGCCTTCGATCTCGGAGGTAAGGTCCTTCAGAATGCGTACGACACCCGAACTTTTCGCACCATTGCCGTACGATGAGATGGCCATATAGTCCATCTCCACCGGCAGCTCGATCTGTCGGGCGAGGTCGGCCATGAAGATGGCCGCACCGCGCAGCACGGAAACGAGGACGATGCTGTCCTTTTCGGCGTAGTCGCTGGTAATAGCGCGACCGATCTCGCCTACGCGCTGAGCGATTTCTTCCTCGGTGAACAGCACTTCCGCAATATCGTTATGCACGGTTTCCGTATCCTCTTCCACGCGTTCGCAACGGCTCTCTCATGCCTCGTATCGAAACACAATACGTGAGCAGTGACATCACGCTTACCTTGAGATTTGGCTAGTGTACCATTGACCCCCTCAGAAATGGCGACAAGATGGCAACGCCGAGCCAAGGGCCACGATTTTTACATTTCCGCGTGGGAACAGGGCGTATAGGTTTCGCTAGGCCACCGGAGCAACAAGGTCCGGGAACTCCTCGAGCAGGCGCCCAACCGGCATGCCGATAACCGTATCGAGCGCGCCGTCAATGCGCTCCACCAGAGCGGCACCCGCCCCTTGGATTGCGTAGGCACCCGCCTTGTCAAACGACTCGCCCTGACGCAGGTAATCGTCGATCTCCTCGTCGGAAAGCGCGCGGAACGTCACCGCCGTCGCATCCACGAACGTACGGAACCCGAGCGATATCTTCTCCGGTTCGGGCGCAGCCACCAGCCACACCGACACCGCCGTGAGCACTTCGTGCGTCCTGCCCTCCAGACAGCGCAGCATGTGCTTCGCATCCGAGAGGTTTTGCGGCTTGCCGAATATCTCGCCGTCGCACACCACCATCGTATCGGCGCCCAGCACCATGGCCATACCCAAGTAGTCCTCGGACAGGACTTCTTGGACGACAGCGCCCGCCTTGCGCTCCGCCAGTTTCTTGGCTGCTTCGGGAGGATCGGCCAAAAGGTCGGCATCGAGCTGCTCGTCCACATCCGAGACGCGCACGTCGAATGCGATGCCCGCATCCTCCATCAGCTGCTTGCGCCGCGGCGAGCCGCTGGCCAAGATAACGTCGAATTCTGCGAGGTTGATCTCTGCCGACGTATCGTTGGCAGCTTCGCTGCACGGCTGGTCGACCGGTGCGGCGGCTTCAGCGCACGGTTGGTCGAGCGGTGCGGCGGTTTGGGTGTTCTGTTCGTTTTCCATGTTCGCTATTGTAGCGCAGCGCAACCCCGCCCACCCCTTCCCGCCCCTATCCACGATTTCCGCGCAACGCTTTGCAAAAACCATTGCGATAACGCAATGGTTTTACTGTAGTAGTGAAAACCGAAAGGATTGCCATGCTGTCAGTAAGCGAAGGTGCTCAATTGCTGGGAGTGTCCCCCGCACGCGTCCGCGCCCTTATCGCCGAAGGAACGATGCCTGCGCAGAAGGTTGGACGCACGTGGACCTTACGCGACGAGGATGTACTGCAACGCGCAATGGAAAAACCGCGCAGCGGCCGACCTCGAACGCCCGATTCAAAAACTATCAATAAGTCTCCCTTTACTCCATCGAACGATCCGGCGACAAGCTCGTCGACCGACTCCGAAAACGATCTGCACAACCTCTACCTCGCCTGCCGCGATGCCTTCTCCCAAAGGCCCGATGCCCGGCTGCTGGAAAAGACAAGCCAACCCGAGGAAGCATCTTTCTACGTTGCCGTAGCTGATTTTTTTCTTCAGCAAAAACAGCTTGAACTCGTTAGGCAGGGCGTGTATTGATGGCGCAAGGGCATCCTTGCCTGGTGGGGAGCGTCGAGGTCGGTGGGCGCGTGGCTACCCGCGGCTATGCTCGGCGAGGGCACCTGGCGCTAGGCCCGTTTGCGGCGAGCGCGAAAGGCCGACATGGGTTCGATGCGCACACCGTGCTTGTTGGCGCTGACGGCCAAGTCGCCCTGAATGTTGGCCACGTAGCCACTGCGTGGGGCAGCGGTTGTTTCGTCGTAGGCGGCGAGCACGGCCTCTACCGAGGCAGCCTCCACCCGCGCCTCCGCGCCCAGCATGTTGCCCAGAGCGCGCAGGACCACGCGACGTTGCAGCGGACGAGGCTCGGCAACCAGAGCGGGAGCCAGCACGCAGCCGGCAGTATAGTCGGGAGCGCGCCCTTCGACCTGCTCCACCCAAGCAACCTGCTGCCCGGCAAGCGTCTCGGCATATTCTTCCAGCAGATCGTCCTCGTCGGCGATAAGGTTCATGGTGCGGCTCAGCACTTCGAGCAGCTGCGCGTTGCGCTCTTTCGCACGCGGCACGATCTCATGGCGCACATAGGCGCGGAAGCGGTCGGTATGAGCGTTCGTGGCATCCTCGCGCCAGAGGTTGCCGGCCTCGTCCTCAGCCACCGGCTCTCCTGCAAGTTTGCGCTGGGCCAGATAGGCGCGCAGATCGTCGCGGCTCACGTCCAGCAAAGGGCGCGCGACCGGCCCGTTCTTGTAGCGCATCGAGCGAAAGCCCCCGGGGCCCGTACCTACGATAGAGCGCATGTAGAAACTCTCCACCCGGTCGTCGACCGTATGCGCCGTGAAGATACGGCCGTCGGCCAGCGGAGCAGCCGCATGCAGGCAGAGGCTTTCCAGCGCTTCGTTCGCCGCTAGGTAACGCTCGCGACGGGCAACGGCCTCGACGTTCTCCCCGGTACGCTCGGCCTCGCTAGCAATATCGATCTCGCAGGAGAACAGCGGAACACCCAGCAGCTCGGCCAACCGGGTCACAAAGAGCGCATCGTCGTCGGCATCCTGGCCGCGCAGCTGATGGTTTACGTGCAGCATGGCTAGCTCGCCGATGTCGCCCGCCCGGTGCAGCTCGCAGGCAAGGTAGGCAAGCGCCGTAGAGTCCGATCCCCCCGACACCATGAGCAGCACCGGGGCATCGGGGGCGGCCAGGGAGCGCTCGGCAACAACAGCTCTCATGCGATCGACGACGGTGGCGGATGCGGACATAGCTGCTGCCTTTCTCGAAACGGACTAGACAGCTTGCATTATACCGCGCTTGGCGGTTTTTCCCTCTTCTGCTATCCCGCTGAAATATCCCACCGTTTCATCGTTTCATCCCTAGTTTCATCGGGGCCCCCTTTAACCTGAACTCTTTGCTGCGAGCTTCGCAAACCTACAAGCGAGATTGCAGGCTCTCTGCGGCTCCATCGCAACAACCCCTCGATCGCAGCTTCAATTTCTTGAGCACGCCATGCGCACCTGGGGCGATATGGTTTTTTCCTGTTGGGAATCATAGGCTTGGTACCAAGCGTCCTGTTCCATAGACGTCCGTGATGTGCACAAATGTTACGAACTGTATTGAGCGTGACAAGCCACGATTCCAACACTTTTGCAGTTATTCCCAATTTTTCAGAGACGTAAGACCTCACTTCAACCGATGCGCCTCGATAGAGGGTTAACATCATGCCAAAATCCATGGTATTGACCAACACCCAATACGGAGGCAGGTCGTGAGAATCTCCATACTTGTCTTTAAAATGAACGACGAAGGGCTCTCGAGATCTGCTAACTGCATCCCTACTTTTTTTGATGAACTTAATATACGAGTCTTCACTAGGCCGGGGTAAATTACTGTTACTTAAAAACCCGAAGGGACCTGTCGTTTCAGCTAGGCAGTATGCCAACTGCGTACGAAAATATACCTCTACGCGCTCGACAGCATCAAGTGCAACAAGACGGAATTGTCGATCAAACGTGTACAGGTTCCACACCTTCGAGAAATCAGTTTCTTCTTCGAACATGTCGTCTTCTGCTTTGAATATATACCAGTATCCGCTTAAGCGATAATACCCAACAGCTTCAAGATGTCGAACCAGGCGATCGCGATCGCAAAGCATCCCTCTGCTTATCAGCTGATCAGCCTGCTGCTCAAACGTGAGGAATGGTTTTGCATACTCCGTAAGACTCCTATACAAAAAAAGACCCGCCAGTGAGCATGAGACAGAGGCCGGCGGGTTTACTGCTGCTATCTTAACACATGATTGCACAGGTTTTCGCATGCTTCAAAATCGCTAGATTTACGTCAGCCAGACGCTTGGTCGGTTGATGAGGGCTGTTAATTCAATGCGCTATGTCGCACAAAGCATACAGAAAACGCGGCGTCGAGAACAGCGAGCCTTCCGCCGCTTCCTCAGCTCTTTTGAGGGTGCGGCGTTCTTTTCTGCAAAACTTTCCCATCCTCCGAAACATTAGCGTACGCTCAATCGTATGCTAGGTCGAGGAGGTGAGCTATGGCACACCAAAGTGATCAACCAAGATCCGAGGCGTTTCTCAAACGCGCCATGGCCGACTGGGGCGATGCGGTTTACCGTCTTGCGCTCAGTCAAACGCATTCGCGCACCGATGCCGAGGACGTGTACCAAGACGTGTTTCTGCGTCTGTTCAACAGCGAAACGGCGTTCCAAAGCAACGAGCATTTGAAAGCATGGCTTCTGCGGGTGACGGCAAATCGCTGCCATGACCTGGCACGATCGGGATGGAAGCGGCGCACCGTGGCATTCGACCCCGCATGGGACACTCCCGACACCCCGGCGCGCAACGCCGAAGATGCCGCCGTCTGGGATGCCGTGGGACAGCTGCCCGATCAGCAGCGCGAAGCCGTGCACCTGCACTATGTCGAGGGCTACTCGACCGAAGACATAGCACGCATCATGGATTGCCGTCCCGCCACGGCACGCACCTGGCTGTTCCGTGCCCGCGCCCGCATCAAAGATTTAATGGAAAGCACAAGCAGTCCCTCGGAAGCGGAAAAGGACGACCCTCATCTGGCGCCGCGCCTGCAGCAAGCATCCCCACGCGGGCAGCCGCAAACGTCGCATGCTTCCCGTCCCCTTATCCCTCTTCGAAAGGAGGCTTCTCATGACCAACGACCCGCTGAACCGCTACCAATCAATGATGCGCGAAGCCAAGGCGCCTGACCATCTACCCGACAAGGTCCTTCAACAAGCGCGCACGCAAGCAAACGCCAGCGCGACGGACTATGAACACTCGAGCGCCGACGCAAAGCCCCGCGTCTCCTCCCGAGCCGCTTCGGCAACACCGCGCTCCTTCTCTATCAAGCGCTCTCGATTCAAAGGCTACGCCGTTGCCGCCTGCCTTGCCGTGCTCGCCTTGACGGTGGGACTTTCCCTGGCCCTGCCCGGGCTCGGCAAAAAAACGGCTCCCTTCGACTTCTCCGTGCAGGCTTACGGGGCATCGACCGATACCATTTTGAGCATGGGTGCAAACGGCACCATCATATTCGACGTGGACGACCTGCAGATGATGTCCGCGGGGCAATACCAACAGCAGGTGGGCACCTACGTGGGATGCCAGCTGCGCATCGAAGGCTCCGACATCGTGCGCATCCAGGCGAACATCGACCGCGGTGAGCTGTACCGCTATACCAGGGACGAGTTCGTGAAATCGAGCGACCCTGAGCGCTGGGCGGACATTCTTACCTGGAAACAAACGAAGATTGGCGAAGAAGGCCCGCTTGCCTCATACGACTTGGTGCATGCTGATCTGGGTGACGACGGCAAAGACCGCAACGACCCCGACAAGCTAGTCGCCGCGAAATACTACCAACGTCTGGGCTCCACCGTCGACATGGCGGTAAACGACCAGGCAGGCTCGCGCCTTTCCGACTACTGCTTCGGCTTATGGACCAATCAGACCGGAGCCACGCTCGACAGCATGGTTGACGCATTCGACGGAGCAAAACTCACCATCACGGTCGAAAAGACCGACGGCACCAACTCGACCAAGATAATCGAACTCACTGCCGCCGACGTACGGGCGAACATCGTCCCTGCCGAAAACGGCGGGAGCTCCACCTTGCAATTGGTGCCCGAAATTGTTGACTTGTCCGCGAAGAGCGACGAGGACATCCAGAACGACTACGCGAACGGCATCACCACCATACACACGCTCTACGGCACCATCGCCGAGCAGAACGGCGAGTCTTTCCCCTGCGGAGAGGCGTCCTACCCGACGCTCGAGAAGCCACTCACTGAACCCCTGGTCATCGAGCCGATCGCGGACGTGCCCACCTACGAACCTGGAACTGTGCCGGGACCCGATTTGGAAACGAGTGCTATCTCCGATCTGGGGACGACGTACACGATGGAATACTCTGGCGTCAACGCGAACCGCGAACCTGCGTCGGCTGCGCTGACAAGCGCCATCACCAACATCGAGCGCTTTGATGCGCTACCCCAAGGCATGAGAGCCGCGGACATCCCGAACCTTTACCCCGAAGGCAAAACAAGCGACGAGTGGCTTGCTCGCAACGGCTACAGCATTGATGCCGACGGAACCCTGACGCCCGGGTACTCTTACGTCTTGGTATCGAAAACGGTCACGAACACGTCAGACCAACAGGTAGATGCGCAGGTGGCAAGCGGCTACTTCGTAGCATTGGGCGAAGAGGACAACGGTACCGTCGCCACCACCTACCAAAGCCTCACCGAGGTTATGTGGCGCAGCAACCATGACGGCCCGGTCTGGGATTCTTATATGTACTTCGAGACGCTCGATCCCGGCGAGACGTTCACGTTCAAAATGCTGTTCGTCGTATCCGACGAGGCTTTGAGCAGCTCGAATCTTGCGTTCGTGTCAGAAACGGGCAACATGGGCTTCAAACAGGCCTATCGTGTGGGGGCAGTAAGCTAAGAACTAACACTGAGCTCGAATTCCCCAGGAACCCATTACTTGCAAAACAAGCCGACCTGACTATCACAGGGCCGGCTTGTTTTGCCTGCATAGGCTATCCAGAAGCGATCCCTTGCATTGAAGGGGCTCGACGACGCACAATCCTCGAGTTTTCCGCTCAGGTGAAAGATATCGGATTATACTGGAGTCTTGAAAGCACCTTTCGCTGCCCATCTGAATTCAGTCCGACATCGACCACCAGGAAGACCATCATGAGAATCGCAGGCTTGCAGAAACTCACGTTGTTAGACTATCCCGGCCGCACCGCAGCCACGGTCTTCCTGCCCGGATGCAATTTTCGCTGCCCGTTCTGCCACAACGCCGAGTTGGTGGTTGGGGGCGACACGAGCGACGATGTTTCAGTCGATGAATTCTTCGCCTTCTTGGATAAGCGACACGGATTGCTCGATGGCGTGTGCATCACCGGAGGCGAACCGTTGCTACAGCCCGACCTGGCCGATTTCTGCGCACGTATCAAGCAGAAGGGGTTTGCGGTGAAGCTGGACACCAACGGCAGCTTCCCCGATCGCCTACGCGAGATGGTGGAAGCAGAACTGGTGGACTACGTGGCTATGGACATAAAGAACACCCGCGAACGCTACGGCGAAACCGCTGGCGTTACCGGCATCGATCTTGCATCCGTGCAAGATTCAATCGACTTCTTGAGGGGCGGGCATCTGCCCTACGAATTCCGCACCACAGTGGTGCGCGAGTTACACGCTCCCAGCGACCTGGTGGCCTTGGCTCGCTGGATCGAAGGCGCTGCCGCATGGTACCTACAAAGTTTCGTCGATGCCGACTCCGTACTGACAGGCCCAGGCATGCTGCACGCCTATGAACCCGCCGAGCTCGAAGCACTGCTTCCCAAGCTGCACCAATACGTTCCCCGCGCACAATTACGCGGAGTATAGGCCAATTCCAAAAACAGGACGTGTCCGATCGGCCGCACCAAGAGCCATCGGCTGCGGCATAAGGCACTTCGCCCGCGGTGATCATTCAGCCACAGTCGCCTGCTGCCTTTTCAAGCGACGGGCGTTGCGCACGCCGAACACGATACCGCAGATGGAGCAAGCAAGCGCGACCCAAGGCCACACCGTCGGCTCGACAACGCGAGCGACCACCAGCACAATCCAGGGGCCTACCGCATCAACCATGCCGCCAAGAGCGAAGGAGTCGGCAGCCCGCACCGCGACGATCCAGGTAAACGACAGGATCGCAGCACATGAAAAAGCGACTGTCACCAGGACATAGCGCACTTTTGCATGAGCCAGTAGTGCAACGGCGGCCACAACCAGAAGCGCCGCCAAAACATACCACAGCACTTGCGCCAGCGTTACCAAGGTCTTAACAGCCTCGATGTCCATTTCAACCCCTCCCCTCCGGCAGATTCGAAATACGCTCCGCAACACTCTGCGCACGCTCGACGATATCCGCTGCTCTACGGGCAACTTGGCGCGCATCGTCTGCCAAATCCTGGAGGGTCTGAGCGCGGTCGACAACGACCTGACCAGTTGCGAGCAGATCGGGCACCGAATAGGCAACGTTCCTGCCAACAAGCTGCGTGACGGGAACCTGCACCCACGGTGCAGCCAAGACCAGTACCGTCGCAACACAGAAGGCGGCAAGCAGGCGATCCTGCGTCAAGCCGGCACGGATGCGGAGCAGTGCCCTCCGTGCAGCCGTCGCAAATGCGCCCCGACCGACGGGCATGGTGTCGTCAGACGCGACGTCGGTGGGCATGGTGTTGGTGGGCATGGTGTTGGGAGGCACGGTGTTGGGAGGCACGGCATCGTCAGACGCAGTATCAGGAGGCGCGGCGTCGGCAGACACGGCACCTTCCTCCCATTCGACCTCCGAATCCTTTTGTTTCATGGAAGCCCTCTCTATCGTCCTTTTCTCAGCAAACTCTCAAATCATCTTCAGACCTCACCGCAACCGCGTCAATCATGAGCCCAATCATGTGCTCGTTGCGTTACCTAGACTTGAGCGCGAAGTACTATTTCAGCTTGCTTCTGTTTGCTTCTGTCTACTTCTGTCATGCAAAATTTCCCTGCTCGATTACCCCCGCATAACCCTTGACGATCATCCCGCGTTGTATTATTTTGTCGCAGTTCATTTCCGCTGGGAAGCTATGCGAGAATATGGTCGCTTTTTGCGCAAATCCCGCTTCCCTTGAAAACCGGACGCACCATGCTCGTCCCGATAAAGGAGACCACCCATGCCGCGTATCGCGTTATGCGACGACGATGCCAACGACTTGCGGTCGATCGCCGCAATTATCAGGCAATACCAAAACACGCATCTGGATGCGCAGCTGCTCCTGGAAACCTTCCCCTCAGGCGAAGAACTGCTCGATGCGGTGCGGAGCAACGGTCCTTTCGACCTGTACCTGCTCGATGCCGTCATGCCGCATATGAATGGCATCGAGCTAGGATTGAAGCTGCGTACCCACGATCATGTGGCACAGATAGCCTACGTGACCGTCTCGCCCGCGTTCGCCGTGGACTCCTACAAAGTACACGCCTTCCATTACCTGCTCAAACCGGTGACCGATAAGGATATGGTTCCTCTGCTTGATGAGGCCTTAGCCCGGTTTCGAGAGAAGGACGAGGGGGCGCATTGCGTCAGAACAAAGGGCGGCATCCGCCGCATGCTCGTACGCGAGGTTGCCTCGGTTGAACTGAGGCAGCGTCAAGTGCGCTATCACCTCGCCGACGGCAGCGATATCTTTTCCGTATCGCTGCGCTCGTCGTTTGCCGAAGCCATCGTACCTTTACTTGATGATCGGCGCTTTGTGTTGACCTCAGCCTCGTTTGCCGTCAACGTTGCCTACGTCACGTCCGTTCAAAAATCCAGCGCGATGCTGTTCGACGGGGAAGCCGTGCCGATAACCCGCATGCACCGCCTCGCCGTCAAGCAGGCCTGGGAGGATTATTGGCTATCCTAGCCCAAGAAACCTAGAGGCGCACTACCTCACCAATGACGTGGAGCGCAGCATGCCGGCCAACAAATCGTCGCCCACCGTGAACTCGGGCATGCCCTCTTTGCCCGGCGCCACCGCATATTCCTCAAACACGATCACCAGGTGATTGTCGCCATCAAGATAAAACTCCTGATCGGTGTCTATTTTCGTGAAACATTCATCCGGCGACCATATGCCACCGGGAATGAAGTAGTCCGCGATGCCGGCATTCACCTGCTCCGTCATCTGCCGGAGCACGTCGCCGCTGATCACGCCCACGTAGTCGCTTCCATCGCGGAACAGGTTGCCGAGCTTCAGAACCGATCCCGTACGCTTGTCCAGCGTGAACGTGCGGCAGTACTGGCCCGAACCGCCCGCGTTGAGCGTTGCGTCAAATCTGATGGACAGAAGCGATTCGTCGTTGCGCGTAACGACGTAGGTCACATCCATTCCCACGTATCCTTGGTATTTGCGCGCCGCATACCAAAGGAACTCGCTCCTCATCGACTCGACGTACTCCTCCATTTGCCGATTGATGTCGTCGATTCCCTCGGAAATGTTCGGCACCTCGCCCTCGCTTGCCCCGTCGGGCGGCTTGGGCACCACCGGAGCAATTGGCGCCGAAGCGTCCCCTTCTCCCTCGCTGCCGCTTTCCCACGAGATCGTACCGGAAGCAGGAGGATCGATCGAGGGTGTCGGCGACTCTTTCTGCGGGGCATCTGCGACCCCGTCCGAGGCTCCGGCGCATTCGGGAAGATCGAGATCAGATGCTACACCAGACGTTCCCGCCTGTAAAAAGCCGGCCTTTTCCACACGAGGCACGTCGGCATAAAACGCGGTATCGCCCCACTGGATGCTCTCAGTCCTGCGGTTGAAGACATCCGAAAACAGGCCCCATTCTGGCGTCCCTCCCAAAGCCCACGCCGCCGTCGGCAAACAGACGAGCGCAAAGAAACATGCACCGACGAGAACCTGAGCGCCCTGTACCGCACGGCGAGAAAACGGGATCGCCTTTCGAGGGCAAACGGCCTTCGGCGCATCGAAGAGCACGGCGTGCAACCGAAACGTCCCCTCTTCACACGAACAACGGAGCAGGCCGTGGTGCCTCTTCGCAATTGCCTCGATGCTTTTAAGTCCGATTCCCCGCCCTTCCTGCTGCGGCGCGAGGGGAAGCCCGTCAGAGCCGAAGCGAAGCAGCTCGCTGCAGGAGTTCCCGACGCAAATGCGCAGGCTCCAGCCGCCCTCCATGACAGCCGAAACCTCGATCCAGCGATCAGCGTGAATACCCCGACAGGCGCGAAGGGCGTTCTCCAGCGCATTGGACAACAGGGCGCACACGTCCAGAACGTCAAAGGGGATAGCAGCGGGTATGCGCACGTCTGTCCGCACCGCGCACCCCTCCTCCTTCGCTTGGCCGAGCAAGGAGGACAGCACGGCGTTTACGGCACTGTTCTCGCAATAGGAATACCGCTCCGTCTCGCAGAGCCGCGCGCCGAGTCCGTCGAGGTAGCGCACCATCTCCGGGCCGCTCTCCTCACCTGCAAGTCCCTCCAATACCATGAGATGATGCCGCATGTCGTGCCGGTAGACGCGCCCCTTCTCCATCCTTACAAGGACATCCTCGTATTCGCGACGCTGGATTTCCAGCTGCGCCGCTACGGCGCGCTTTTCCTGTCCGGCAGACCAAGCTGCCGCCGACACCACCAGCACGCGCACCACGATCAGAAAGACGGATGCAGCAGTGAGGAATACCAGCACCGCCATCGTCAGGCTAGCAGTGCTGTTCTTGAAATAGGAAAGCAACAGGAAGACCAAGGCCACCGGCAGGCAGAGAAACATCCAGTTCTTTCGCCCTTGCTGGACCAAAACACGAAACGGCGTGCGCAGGCAACGGTACGCGACCAGCACCAGCAAAACAGCAAGCGCGACCAAGCAGCCCGTCTGAGCAAGATCGCTCAGCGCGGTGGGGGCACCCCACGCACCCTTGACCATCAGGTTCTGCAAGAAGACTACGATGAAGGAGGCCATAGACCCCATAATCCAAAGAGCGACGGTCGGAAAGAAACCCGTCCGGGAAAGGACGTGCACGCCGATCACGGCAGGCAGGT